>NZ_DBGCJQ010000087.1:0-13734 GCF_048354975.1 Massilistercora timonensis
AATGAAAAAAGATCCGGATATCATAAGCATAATTGATCCGCGTCCTTACCGATGATCTTGGTTCGATGGCGCGGAAATAATCTTTGGCAAAAGGCGGCAGCGTCTTAAGGACTTCCCGCAGGCGAAGCGTCTGATCGATCTGAAGCTGCTCGTGATAGCTTTTCGTCTCAGCCATTTGATTATAACCCCCTTTATTCTGGCTCATTATAGCATGTCCGGCTTTTTTTGTCTATATCTTTTGGAAAAATCGAGATTTGTCGTATAGATCTATTTCACTCATACAATCAGGTTAACAGGAATATATGGAAATGGCGGCATGTATCTTCCATACAAATGCCGCCTGGGGTGAGTTTATCTCAAAGGGGATATCCCTATCCCGCTTCTGAGATCCTTGTAAATATATATGATCTGTGGTATCAGTTATTGTTGTAGACAACCGTCAGATATTGTCCCTCCTGGATCTGATCGGTAACCAGTCCGTTGATGGCCATCAGATCGTCAATATAATCATAGATGGATTCATACTCGGATGTCTTGTATTCCTCAGCGATCTCCCAGAGGGTGTCCCCGTCCTGGATCTGGATACTTTTATAGAGGGACTCGCCCTGATGTCCGGATTCCTCATGGGCGTCCGCCAGCTGTCCGATTCCCAGGATCCCGATCACTGCTGCGGTAAGAACTGCCGCAAAGCATAAAAACAGTTTGTTCAGATATACCTGCCGTCTTCTCTTACAATCCCGGCTGCTTCTGCGAAATCCTCTGTAGCTTTCTGCTGCTGCATAATTCTTCATGACCTTTTCCCCCTTAAAACTTATTTATGATCCCCTGTAAAAAAATTTTTTGTCTTTTGTCCGAATGTCTGTTCAGAACATCTGTTCTTTTCTATAATCCGATTATACTTCCCGAACAAACGTTTGTCAATGGGTTTTCTCTAAAAAATCGAACATATTTTCTAAACATTTGTTTGCTTTTTAAAATCTGCTGTGTTAAAATGAACTCAGCAATCAAGAAAAGAACGTTTCTAAGGAGGTTCAGTTATGGGACAGGGCAAGATCAGCGCCAAGCAGCAGGAAATATTAGATTATATCAAATCACAGATCCTGGAGCGAGGATTTCCGCCTGCCGTGCGTGACATCTGCGAGGCGGTCCATCTGAAGTCCACCTCTTCCGTCCACTCCCACCTGGAGACTCTGGAGAAGAACGGATATATCCGAAGAGACCCCACGAAGCCACGGGCCATTGAGATCCTGGACGACTCCTTCCAGATGCTGCGCCGGGAGACGGCCAATGTGCCCATTGTAGGCAGGGTGGCAGCCGGGGAGCCGCTCCTTGCAGAGCAGAATATTGAGGATTACTTCCCTATTCCTACAGAGTTTCTCCCCAATAACCAGACCTTTCTTCTGAAGGTACGGGGAGAAAGCATGATCAACGCCGGTATCCTGGACGGGGATTATGTGCTGGTGGAACAGAGACAGACAGCCAGCAACGGAGAGATGGTTGTGGCTCTCATTGAAGACGGGGCCACAGTTAAGACCTTTTATAAAGAGGAAGGCGTCATCCGCCTGCAGCCGGAGAACGACACCATGGATCCCATCATTGTGCAGGATGTGATGATCCTGGGGAAGGTGATCGGGGTCTTCCGCTTCTTTTAATTTTTTACAACGAAAATAGGATCCGCCGGAAACTATGTTTCCAACGGATCCTTTTCTTACTCTTCTATCTCCACCGGAAGCGCATCGTTCCAGATCCGTTCCAGATCATAGAAGGGCCGGTTCTCTTTGTCAAAGATATGAACGATCACATCGCCGTAATCCATCAGGATCCAGGACGCGCCGCCGTGTCCTTCCTGCTGTTTCAGGGAATAGCCGGCTTTGTGCATCTTCTCATCCACATTGTCTACCAGGGCATTTACCTGGCTGTCGCTTGTCCCGTTAGTGATGATGAAATAATCCGCCAGCACAGAGATCTTCGAGATATCCAGCACGCGGATATCCTGTCCCTTCTTCTCTTCCAGCGCCTGATAGGCGGTCCGCACCATTTTCATAGACTCTTCCATTCTACTCCTCCTTTCCCAGAACTTTTTTATAGTATCTATAGGTTTTCTCTGTCATGGGATCGATGGTCATATCTCTTGTCTTCAGATAGGCCAGGGAATCCTTCAGGATCCGGTAGAGACAGCCGTCCAGGTCATGAAATGCCAGCCGGCGCACCTCCGCCATATTGGGAAGTTCGTCTCTTCCCGGTTCCATATAATCCGCAATATAGATGATCTTCTCCAGGGTGGACATGTCCGGACGCCCTGTGGTGTGGCTTGCGATGGCGTTCAGGATATCTCTGTCTCGCACATGGTATTTCTTCGCTGCCAGATAGGCGCCCAGCTTGGCGTGGAGAAGACTGGGATTGGATGCTTCCGCCTCTGAGATGCTCAGATGATACCTTCCGCAGAGCCGGAGCTTTTTATCCCCGGGGATACACTTGGCGCAGTCGTGGAGCAATCCTGCCGTCAGGGCCTTCTCCATATCCTCCCCGTGGCACATGGCCATGGCGGCCGCAGTGTACATCACGCCCAGGGTGTGCTCATAGCGCTCCTTATCCAGATGGGATTTCAGTTTTTTCTGCATTTTCTGTATCTTACGGTTCATACAACTCTTCCTCTTTGATATAGGCTTCCACTTCTCCCGGGACTTCTTCTGCGATACTTAAGCCCGCCCGGATCTTCCGCCGGATTTCGCTGGAAGAAACAGGGATCAGCGGGGAACGGAGAAGCCGGATCCTGGCTTTTGGATACACTGTCTTGAGATGCCCGATCTGTACTTTCATCTCCTCCAGACTGTCGTGGTCGTCCCGGCAGGCGGCCAGGATCACACAGGCCGGAAAGATCCGCTCCGGATGGACCCAGGTCTCTATCGCGAAAAGGGAATCCGCCCCGATGATGAAATAAAACTCATCCTCCGGATACTGTTTCCGAAAATGCTCCAGAGTCTGGTAGGAACAGGAAACCTCCCTGCGCCGCACTTCATACTCTTCCAGACGGCAGTAATCTCTGCCCTGAATGGCGAGGGCAACCATCCGGCTGCGGTGCCGGGCGTCTGTCCCGATATTCTCTTCTTTCTTGTGGGGAGGGTTCCCGTTGGGCAAAAACCAGATCTGATCCAGATCAAACTGGCGGTAAGCCGTGTCCGCCAGCATCAGATGTCCGTTGTGGACAGGATCAAAAGTCCCTCCCATAATGCCGATTTTTCTCATGCCCTTCCTTCTCTCCTCTTCCTATGGAAGCTGGATCTTTTTATTCTTATCCTTGCCTTCTTTGTACAGGACGATCTTCTTGCCGATCACCTGCACCACCTGGGAGCGGGTGCGCTCTGCCAGGATCTGGGCCAGCTCCTTGGGATCGTCCGCGCAGTTCTTGAGAACGCTGATCTTGATCAGTTCCCGGGCCGCCAGGGCCTCGGACACCGCCCCTACCAGTTCCGGGGTAATACTGTTTTTCCCCACCTGGAAAATAGGTTCCATGGTCATGGCAAGGCTTTTGAGATAAGCTCTTTGCTTTGTGGTCATTTCATGTGCTCCTCTTCTTATTTATAGTAATCAAACTGGAGCCCGTACATCCGTACAGTGTCTCCCTCCTGGATACCGGCGGCTTCCAGCTCGTCCAGGATCCCTGTATCCTTCAGGAACTTCTGGAAGAAAGCAAATCCCTTCTCCGAATCCAGATTGGTATAACCCAGCATTTTCTCGATCTTGGGTCCTTCCACCACATAGACGCCCTCGTCGTCCTTTTCCACGGTATAGGGAAGATCCGCGATCACCAGCTCGTCCTCCGGGAAGAATTCCTGCTGGAAGACGATGGGCTCTTCATTCAGCTTCTCCAGGCTCTGGGAAACATAGTAGAGAAGCTCTTCGATCCCGGCTCCCGTCGCTCCGGAGATGGGGAACACCCGGATCCCCTGGGGTTCAAACTCCTTCTTAAGCCGCTCCACCGGATCTTCTCCTTCCGGATAGATCAGATCCGTCTTGTTGGCCGCGATCACCTGTGGGCGGGCTGCGATCTCCTCATTGTAAGCCTTCAGCTCTTCATTGATCTTATAGATGTCCTCCACCGGATCCCGTCCTTCGCTTCCCGCCGCGTCCACCACGTGGATCATCATCCGGGTCCGCTCGATGTGGCGCAGGAATTCATGTCCCAGTCCCACGCCCTCGGAAGCTCCTTCGATAAGTCCCGGGATGTCCGCGATCACGAATCCCTTGGCCCCCTTCATATCCACCACTCCAAGGTTGGGGTTCAACGTGGTGAAATGATAGTTGGCGATCTTGGGTCTGGCGTTGGTGACCCTGGAGAGCAGCGTGGACTTCCCTACATTGGGAAATCCGATCAGCCCCACATCCGCGATCACCTTCAGTTCCAGGTTGACCCACAGCTCCTGGGCCGGCTGTCCCGGCTGAGCGTACTTGGGGATCTGCATGGTTGCTGTGGCAAAATGCTGGTTGCCAAGGCCGCCCCGCCCGCCTTTTAACACCACCTGCCTGCGGTTTTCCCCTGACATATCAGCGATCACCTTGCCGGATTCCGCTTCCTTGATCACGGTTCCCTCCGGGACCTTCAGGATGATGTCGTCCGCATCTCCGCCATGACACCGCCGTTTGCCGCCCGGCTCTCCGTCTTTGGCCGCGAATTTCTTCCGGTGCCGGTAATCCTGCAGGGTATTGAGACCTTCATCCACTTCAAAGATCACATCGCCGCCCCGGCCGCCGTCGCCGCCGTCAGGACCGCCGTTGGGGACATAGAGTTCCCGGCGGAAGCTGACATGGCCGTCGCCGCCCTTACCGGAACGGATAAATATCTTTGCTCTGTCTGCAAACATCCTTACGTTTCCTTTCTTTGATAGTCTGAAAAGACCCAGACCGATCAGGGTCTGGGTCATGTCATGTTCCTTACTGTGCTGCCGGATAGATGGAAACCTGTTTCCGATCTCTTCCTTTTCTCTCAAATCTTACAACACCATCCACCAGGGCAAACAAGGTATCGTCTCCGCCGCGTCCAACATTAACGCCCGGATGGATCTTGGTTCCCCGCTGTCTGTAAAGGATATTTCCGGCCTTCACGAACTGTCCGTCCGCTCTCTTGGCTCCAAGTCTCTTGGACTCGGAATCTCTGCCGTTCTTGGTAGAACCTACACCCTTTTTATGAGCGAAAAACTGAAGGTTTAATTTCATCATGGTTATCACACCTCCTGAACTGTTAAATCAATATATTCCGCATAGTTCTCATCATCTGCCATTTCCTTAAGACCAAGGTTCAGGCTTGCCAGAAGAAGCTGGGCTTCCTTCGACGGGATCCCTTCGATCTGATAGTGGATCTCGCCCTTCTCATCGTCTGCCGTCATGGAGAACCGATCCTCCGTCAGACATTCGATGGAATTGGCGGTGTTGATCGCCAGCATGGAAACTGCCGCGCACACCACATCCTGTCCCGGTTGTGCGTATTCCGCGTGACCGCAGAGCTTAAATCCTCTTATCCGGTCTTCCTGGTCTTTGAAAACAACTGCATGAATCATGGATCTCTCCGATTAATTAAGCGTTGATCTTTTCGATCTTAACTGCCGTATACTGCTGTCTGTGACCGTTTTTCTTGTGATATCCGGTTTTTCTCTTGTACTTGTAAACGACAACTTTCTTTGCCTTGCCGTTCTCAATGACAGAAGCCTCAACCGTAGCACCTTCTACTGTCGGTGTTCCAACCTTCAGTCCATTGTCACTTACCGCAAGCACCTGGTCAAATGTATAAGTCTCCCCGGCTTCAACTCCAAGCTTCTCAACTCTGATCACATCGCCTTCGGATACTTTGTACTGTTTACCACCTGTTGCTATAACTGCGTACATATGGCACCTCCTATTATCATTACTCGCCAATTTCGGTGTCCGTCCCGCGGGCGGAACTTTGAAACCTCATTGTGCGGCACACTAGTGTAGTTTAGCATAGAACATGGCAAAAATCAAGCATAAACCTTTTATTTCTGCAAATTCTCTGAATCTGTACCCTTCGCCTTCGCCGGAACCTGCAACATTGTCAGGGCTGTCACCACCAACAGGATCCCAGCAAGATTCATCCCGCTTAAAGTCTCCCCGTAGAGAACTACGCCAAACAGGCTTGCCGCCACCACCTCGAAGGAAGCGATGATGGACGCCCGGCTGCTCTCGATGTGTTTCAGCGCCACAGAATAGATCAGATAGGGAAGCCCTACCGTGACAAAGCTTCCCAGGAAGATCACCGGGAAGGCGGACAGATTCCCCATCACCTTCTCCGCCATTTCTGCAGGACGGCTGATCAAAAGAGTGGCCGCCGCGGCGATCAGGAAGGTATAGACCGTCACCGTCAGAGATTCATACTTCCCCACCAGCACTTTCCCGAAAATGCTGTAGAGAGAGTAGCCAAAACCGGCGCACAGGCCGATCAGGACCGTCTCCCCTCCCACACTTCGGGCCTCTGCCCCGGTAAGGCCAACCACCAGGATACAGCCGGCAAAGGACAGAAACAATGCAAAGACCTTGCGGAAGGTCAGCTTCTCCCGGAAGAAAAGCACCGACAGCACCATAACGAAAAACGGAGCGGTATAAAGCAGCACCACCGCTACCGACAGTGGCGCCCGCTGTACCATCTCCGCGTAAGTCAGGTTGTTGATGAAGAGGCTTCCGATCCCGGTTCCAAGAAGCCATTTCACGTCTCCTGCCTGGATCTTGAATTTCCCCTTGTCCGTGAAAAACACAAGAAGAACCAGGACCACAGCAGCCGAACAGATCCGGACAGCTGCGGTCTGGGCAGTGGTAAATCCAAAGGAAGCCACATACCGGGTGACGATCCCCATGGATCCCCATAATATGGAAGAAGTCAATACCAGAACGGGAGCCAGCTTCTTCATAATATTCCTCTTAGATTCCCAGCAGTCTGCAGGCGTTTCCACCCAGGATCTGCTCCTTTTCTTCTTCTGTCAGGGGCATCTTTTGTAAGAGAGCCACAAATTCCTTCTGCCCCGCCCAGGGTGAGTCCGTGGCGAACAGGATCTTGTCCGCCCCGTGGTTTCGCACAATGCGGAGGAACTGCGCTTCCTCCATGGTGTCCAGTACAACTCCGGTGTCAAAATAAACCGGTTTTCCCACCAGGTATTCCTCCACCTCATCCCACAGAAGATTGCCTCCCATATGGGCCAGCACCAGTTTCTCCGGCTGTACGTCTCTAAGAAGCTCTGCCGCCATCTTGGGCGTGCAGTGAACGTCATCCGGGCACTTGGGGTCGCTGCCTGCATGGACACTGACGATCAGGCCAAGCTGGGATGCATAGTCCACCACCCGCTTGCAGCGGATATCATTGAACCGGATCTCCTGATAGTCGGGATGGAGCTTGATGCCCTTCATCCCCATCGCTTTGATCTCTCGTAACTGTTCTTTATAATTCTCCTCCGCCGGAAGGATCCCTCCAAAAGAAAGGATCCTTCCCTCCTGGAATCCGGATGCGAACCGGTTGATGGATGCGAACTGGGACAATTTGGTGACGATGGGCAGCGCCACAGAGATGTCGATCCCCGCTTCTTCCGTAGACGCCTTCAATCCCTCGCTGGTACCGTCGGTATAGGGATGGGTCTTGCACACCGACTCCAGGAAATCCAGCGTTCCTTTGGCGATCTTATCCGGAAACATATGTGTATGAAAATCAATGATCATTCGTTTTCCCTGTCTTTCATTTTATTATAGCAATAGCCGATGATGTCTCTCCGGGTGATGATCCCGATGAAATGCTTCTCGTCGTCCACTACCGGGACAAAGTTCTGTTCCATGGCCTTCCCGATCAGGTCTTCCATGTCTGATTTGGCGGTAACGCACTGGTAATCCAGCCGCCGGTCGATCTTCATGATGCTGATATCCTCGGCTTCCTTGATGTTCAGCACCCCTTTGCGCTTCAGTCCCCACAAAAGGTCGCCTTCTGTGATGGAACCCACGTATTTCCCTTCCTTGTTCAGGATAGGCACAGAGGAATACTTGTGGTATTCCATGATCTCCAGCGCCTGTCTGACCGTGTGATAATCAAAAATATAGGCCAGCTCGCTCTTGGGTTTCAAAAAAAACAAAATATTCATGGATTGCCTCCTGTGATCTGCTCTTACAACTGTGTTGTGACAAAAATATCGTAGATCGCTTTGACGGCAGCTTCAAAATCATCGTTAGGAACTCCGATGATCACATTCAGTCCGCTGGATCCCTGGTCGATCATTTTTACTTCGATATTGGCGTGGGCCAGGGCGGAAAAGATCCGTCCGGAAGTGCCTCTTGTGGTGCGCATGCCGCGGCCCACCACTGCCACCAGCGCCAGGTCAGACTCCAGCTCCAGCACGTCAGGCTCCACTTCCCGGTGGATCCCGGCGATCACCTTCTGTTCCATCTCCTTCAGCTCGTCCTGGTGGACGAAGACGGACATAGTATCGATGCCAGAAGGCATATGTTCAATGGAGATGCCATTCTCTTCAAACACCTGCAGCACTTTGCGGCAGAAGCCCACTTCCGAATTCATCATGGCCTTCTCCACTGTGACTGCGGCAAAATCCTTCTTGCCTGCGATCCCGGTGATGATAAACCGGGGCTTCTGGCAGGTGGCTTCCACGATCAGCGTGCCCTTGTCCTCCGGCGCGTTGGTGTTGCGGATATTGATGGGGATCCCTTCCTTACGGACCGGGAAAATGGCATCCTCATGGAGCACGGTGGCGCCCATATAGGACAATTCCCGCAGTTCCCGGTAGGTGATCACATCGATCTCCTTGGGATTCTCAACGATCCTGGGATCTGCCACCAGGAATCCGGACACATCCGTCCAGTTCTCATAGAGATCTGCGTGGACGGCTCCCGCCACAATAGATCCGGTGATATCCGATCCGCCCCGGGAGAAGGTCTTGATCTTCCCGTCCGGCATGGCCCCGTAGAATCCTGGGATCACCGCCCGCTCTGTACTGGCAAGGCGCTCTGAGAGGATTTCCTGGGTCTTGTCCCCGTCAAAGTTCCCCGCCTCGTCAAAGCAGATCACTTCCGCCGCGTCGATGAATTCATACCCCAGATACTCTGCCATGATCCGGCCATTTAAGTATTCTCCTCTGGAAGCCGCGTAATCTCTCCCCACCTTCCGGGTGAAATTCTCCCGGATACTGCGGAATTCTTCCTCCAGGGAAAGGGACAGGCCCAGTTCCCGGATAATAGACTCGTACCGCTCCCGGATAGCCCCGAGAAGAGTCTCAAAGCTCTCCTGGCTGTCTTCTTCCTCCAGAAGGGCCTGGGCATAGCAGCTGTACAGCATGTCCGTCACTTTGGTATCATCAGGGCTTCGCTTCCCCGGCGCGGAGGGGACTACATATCTTCTGTCCACGTCCTTGCGTATGATCTTCCCCACCTTCTTGAACTGATGGGCGTCCGCCAGAGAACTGCCGCCAAATTTTACAACCTTTATCATAACTTACTCCTACTCTTTTCCTTCGTTCTTTCCTTCTTTATCTTACCTCATTTTGACAGGAACTGCAACGGAATATCCTTGCGGAAGAGCACACCCCGGATTCCTTCTTTACAGGCCGCCTCCACATTTTCCTTCCGGTCGTCGAAGAACACCGCCCGCTTAGGGGTGATCCCGTATTGTTCCAGCAGCGCCTGGTAGATCCCGGGAGAGGGCTTCATACATTTCTCCTTCCAGGAGAAGATCCCGCCGTCAAACTCTCTAAGGAAAGACAGCTGCTCTTCGGACTGGCGGTACATTTCCGCCGAGTAATTGGAAAGAAAATACAGTTTCACCCCCTGCTCTTTCAGGCTTTGGATCCAGGGCCGGGTAAATGCATAGGGAACGATGCTCGCCCCGAATCCTGCGAACACCTCCCGGATCTCCCGGTCATACTCCGGCGCGTTCTCAAGGAACAGCTCCAGCCATTCTTCTGTGGTCACAAGGCCGGAATCTCCGGCGTTCCAGTCCTCATTGCGGAACATGGCGTCCGCCACGGCCTCCCGGGTCTTTTCGTCATAATGGAAGCCGTCAAGATACTCTTCCCAGGCAAAATCAATAAGCACATTGCCAATGTCGAAGATCACCGTGTCGATCTCGCTTCCAAACGCCTCCAGAGGCTCAAGCTCCCCTGTTTCATTCCGGGCATAAAGATCCAGCCTGTGGTAGTGGAAGGGCAGCTTCTCCCTTCCCAGGAAGGCAAGGAAGGTTTCCATCAGAAGATCCGGCTTTAAGTTGGCCTCGCTTCCCGCCGCCAGCATAAGGCGGATCCGGTCCTCTTCCACTTCCATTTCAAGGATCATGGGGCGGATATCCACTTCTTTCTCACTTTTCTTGGTCTTTTTCCACACAGGGATGGTCTCCTGCCCAAGGAAGGCTTCTGCCCGTTCCTTCCATTCTCCCGGGATGGGAAGGGTTTCTTCCATGGACTTTCCGGACTTCAGAAGGCTGACTTCATAAGCAGCGGCAGCAGTCACTGTCATGCCGCTTTGTTTCTTATCCTCAGAGATGACCCGGAAGTTTGTCACTTCAATGCCTTCTACCATCACCTGGTTCAGCCGGCGCAGGGCTTCCTCACAGAGGATGAACCCGGACAGTTCAATATCCAGATACTCTCCGTCGCTGGTCAGGCCCACACCCAGAGGCTGGGCAAAGGACATGATCATATGAGGGCTGTACCCTCCGGTAAAAGCGATGGGGATATGAGCCCTTCGCATGGCCTTCTGAAAATAGCGCATCACGTCCAGATGTCCGATGAAGCGCATAACGCCATATTTGCGGAATTTAATTCTTGCTTTCAATACAGACACCTCCCTGATATCTGGCCGCCCCGCAGCCGGAGCAGCGCTGCCGGCAGTTGGGCGTGACTTCGCCTTCCATGGCCCGCTTCCACTCCCGCTTCAGGAAATCCTTGGTCACGCCGATATCAATGAAATCCCAGGGGAACAGCTCGTCCAGAGAACGCTCCCGCAGATTGTAGAAATCAATATCCAGCCCTTCCTCTTTAAAGGAAGCAAGCCATTTTTCGTTGTCAAACATCTCGTTCCAGGCGTCATAGAGACAGCCCTTCTGGTAGGCCCTCTCGATCACCCGGCCGATCCGGCGGTCGCCTCTTGCAAAGACGCCCTCCAGCACCGTCACCTCCGCGTCATGCCACTGATATCTTAAGCTCTTGCGGTTCAGCTGCTGGTTCATCTCATGCTTGACCCTGGCCGCCCGGGAAATGTATTCATCATTGGGCAGCATCTTCGCCCACTGGAAGGGAGTAAAGGGCTTGGGGATAAAGAAGGATGTGCTGAAGGTCACCTGGCACTTGCCGTTCCGTTCCTCCTTGGGGATCTCGTAATATCTCCGGGCGATCTTATCCGCCAGAACAGGGATCGCCTTCTCATCTTCCTCAGTCTCCGTGGGAAGCCCCAGCATGAAATAAAGCTTCACCTTATTCCATCCCCCGGCGAAAGCCTGGGAAGCGCCCTCCAGGATCTCTTCCTCTGTCAGTCCCTTGTTGATCACGTCCCGCAGACGCTGGGAACCGGCCTCCGGCGCGAAAGTAAGGCTGCTCTTCTTAATGTCCTGCACCTTCTCCATCACGTCCAGGGAGAAGGCGTCAATGCGAAGAGAAGGCAGGGAAATATTGATCCCCCGGTCCTTGAACTCCTCAATCAGGAAATGCACCAGCTCTTTCAACTGGCTGTAATCGCTGGAGCTCAGAGAACTCAATGAGATCTCCTCATGTCCTGTGTTCTCCAGCATCCGGCGGGCATATTCTTTCAGAACCTCTACATCCCGCTCCCGGGTGGGCCGGTACAGCATGCCGGCCTGACAGAAACGGCAGCCCCGGATACAGCCTCTCTGGATTTCCAGCACCACCCGGTCCTGGGTCACTTTGATAAAAGGGACCACCGGAGCTTCCGGATAAGGAGCCGCCGTTACATCCAGCACCATCTGCTTGTGGATCTTCTCCCCGGCATGAGGATTCACCGGTGTAAACGAGGCCAGTGTTCCGTCTTCATGGTAGGAAGCCTCATAGAAGGAAGGCACGTAGATCCCTTCAATCTCCGCCGCTCTCTCCAGGTAGTCCTGTCTGGAACCACCACGCTTCCTCACTTCCTTATAGGCGTCCAGTAGTTGGTCGTAAACCGTCTCTCCCTCTCCAATATAAAAAAGGTCAAAGAATTCTGCCAAAGGCTCCGGATTGTAGGTGCAGGGTCCCCCTCCGATCACAATGGGGTCCTCCCAGGTCCGGTCCGCGGCATGCAGCGGGATCCCGGACAGATCCAGGATCTGTAGGATATTGGTATAACACATCTCATACTGGATGGTGATCCCCAGGAAGTCAAAATCCCGGATGGGGTCCTGGGACTCCAGGGCGAAAAGCGGGATCTTCTCCTGACGCATAACGGCGTCCAGATCTGTCCAGGGGGAGTACACCCGCTCGCACCACACGTCCTCCCTGCGGTTGAACATATCATAGAGGATCTGGATCCCCAGATGAGACATGCCGATCTCATAAACGTCCGGAAAACACATGGCAAAGCGGATGTCCACCTTGTCTTTATCTTTCATCACCGAGTTCACCTCTCCGCCGATGTAGCGGGCAGGCTTCTCGATCTTCATTAAGATTTCATCGTTCAATGCTAATTTCCGCATTCTGTCTCCTTTTTTGGATAAATGATCTCCTTTTACATACAGCAGTTTCTATTTTAGCACTGTTTGCCACTTTGACGCAATGATTATATGGATAAAAAACGAAGAGCCGGGGATTCGTCCCGACTCTTCTGTCTTTTGGTATCACTCGATCTCATCGCAGATCAGCCGCAGGATCATCTGGGCTGTCTCCACCATATTGGTCCCGTTGTCCATACTGCATTTCTGGATATACCGGTAGGCGGCTTCCTCTGTCAGGTGGTTCCGGTCCATCAGAAGATACTTGGCGTTACGGATATAGTTTTCTTCCTGCTCGCTCCTCTTCTTTGGACCTTTTTTGTCCTTCTTATACCGTCGCTCCACCTGATGAAGGACCATCTCCACAGTATTGACAAGGTCATAGACCTTCACCGGCATGGTGACGGCGATGATCCCGCCTCCTGCCGCGCTTACCACATTGGGGGAACCGATCAGCAGCATCTCAAAATACCGGGGCATGCATTCCAGAAGCTGGGTGTAATGCATATCCGGCAGCCGGCAGCTGCTGATGAACACCCCCCTCTGGTGCTGGTTTGCCTCGATTAAAGCTGCGGAGGCAGTCGTACAGGATACCACATGTTCAAATCCGTGACTCATCAGGATCTTCCGTATCCGCTTTGCATCTTCCATCTTGGGTAATGCCACAATGATGATGCTCATAGACTGCCTCCCGCCTTTTCTCTTAGTTTAGTCTGTCAGATCTGGTACAGATACTGGGCAAGCTCCCACTCGGAGACCTGCTTCATATAACTCTTCCACTCTTTTCTCTTTCCCTTCTTATAATGCTCCAGGAAAGAAGCTCCAAGGGTCTCTTCCACCCAAGGGTCTTGTTCCATCTCAAATAACGCAACGCTCAGATTCTCCGGAAGCGCCTGGATCCCCTGCTCCTTCTTCTCTTCCTCCGAGAGCTCCCGGATACTTTTCACCAGTTCCGGCGGGGCTTCCAGTCCCTGTTCCATCCCGTGGATCCCTGCCTCCAGGCACAGGGCGAACACCAGGTAAGGATTGGCCGACGGATCCGGACT
>NZ_DBGCJQ010000088.1:0-11970 GCF_048354975.1 Massilistercora timonensis
GGAACCGGAAGGCCGGTTATCTGATGGGACAGGGCAAGTCCATGGAAGAAGCCATGAAGGAAGTCAATATGGTGGTGGAAGGCGTATATTCAACCAAAGCGGCGGTGAAGCTGGGGGAGAAATACGGAGTATCTCTTCCCATCATTGATAAGGTAAATGAAATTCTTTTCCAGGGGAAGGATCCAAGAGAGGCAGTCAACGAACTGATGCTCCGGGACAGCAAGACAGAGCACAGCTCCCTTACGTGGAAGGAATAAACGGACAGGATGAAGAAGCGGTATGGCCGGGAAAGGGCCATACCGCTTTTTCCTGCCCGGAGTTCTAAAAGGGATCGCCCTTACATACACTGTTACCAGCACAGCAAGGGGGTATTCGAATGAACACATTCCAACTCTATAAGGATATACAGGCCAGAACAAAGGGAGAGATATACATAGGAGTGGTGGGGCCGGTGCGGACCGGGAAATCCACACTGATCAAACGTTTCATGGATGTGCTGGTACTCCCGCATATGGAAGATGAGCATGAGAAGGCCCAGACCCGGGATGAGCTGCCCCAGTCCGCCTCCGGACGGACGATCATGACCACAGAGCCCAAATTTGTTCCAAAAGAGGCGGCTGAGATCTCCTTGTCGGAGGAGACCAACGTGCGGGTCCGGCTGATCGACTGCGTAGGATATATGGTGGAAGGAGCGTCCGGGCATATTGAAGGGGGACAGGAACGGCAGGTGAAGACGCCCTGGTTTGACTATGAGATCCCCTTTACCAAAGCGGCGGAGATCGGCACCCGCAAGGTGATCCGGGAGCACGCCACCATCGGCCTGGTGGTGACAACAGACGGAAGCATCGGGGAGATCCCAGGAGAGAATTACCGGGAGGCGCAGGAGCGGACCATCCGGGAGCTTCAGGAGATCGGCAAGCCTTTTGTGGTCCTTGTCAATTCCCGCAGGCCTCTGGGAGAAGAGGCGGGGAGACTGGCCCGGGAACTGGAGGAGACTTATGGGGTGCGGGCTTTGCCGGTGAACTGTGAGCAGCTGAAGGAGGAAGACATCTGCCGGATCCTGGAGGCGGTGCTCTATGAATTTCCGGTTTCAGAAGTCCAGTTCTTTATTCCCAGATGGGTGGAGATGCTGCCGGAAGATCACAGGATCCGGCAGGATCTGGTGGAGCATGCGCGAAAGATCCTGGACCGTCTGGAAGAGATCCGGGATGCGGCCGCAGGGATCCCGGCGCCGGAGAGCCCTTACATAGAAGATCTGCGGGTGGAGCATATCGGGATGGACACAGGATGTGTACGTCTCAGGATCGATGTGGGAGAGCAGTTCTATTATGAGACTTTAAGCGAGCTGACCGGCCTTCCCATTGGCGGCCAGTATGAACTGATCCAGGCCATGAAGAACCTGTCGGCGCTGAAGGCAGAGTATGAGGAGGTCAAAGATGCATTTGCCGCAGTGAAGATGAAAGGATACGGGGTGGTGAGCCCCCGGAGGGAAGAGATCAGGCTGGAGGATCCGGTGATCATCCGCCAGGGGAATAAATACGGCGTCCGGATCCATTCAGAAGCCCCTTCCATCCATCTGATCCGGGCGAATATCGAGACAGAGATCGCGCCTATCGTGGGAAATGAGCAGCAGGCTCAGGACCTGGTGGATTACATTAAGGAGAAGAAGGAGAGCGAGGGAGGTATCTGGGAGACTAATATCTTCGGGAAATCGGTGGAGGAACTGGTGATGGACGGGATGAGGAACAAGATTTCCATGATCGGGGACGCCAGCCAGGAGAAGCTGCAGGATACCATGCAGAAGATCGTCAACGACAGCAACGGCGGTCTGGTGTGCATCATTATTTGAGTGCTTGCAATCTTCGACCAAAAGCGTTAAAATGCTACTATGTGAGATACGTCAGGAGAAAATACGGAGGTACATTATGAGAATTGCGATCCTTACAGCAAATACAGATGTTTACAGAGAAAAAGAAGAAGATAAGGCAGGGATGGCTATCCGGCAGATCGTAGAGGACGCCGGATACCAGGTGGTATTCCAGAAAGCGCTCCCCACAGACCGTGAAGTGCTTGCCACTATCATGCAGCGGATGGCGGATAACCATCTGGCGGATCTGGTGCTGACTACAGGCGGCGCAGGCTGCGGGCCCATGGACTTTACGCCGGAGGCGACAATGGACGTGGCGGAGCGGCTGATCCCCGGAATCCCGGAGATGATGCGGGTCCACATGATGAAGCTGACGAAACGCTCCATGCTGAACCGGGGTGTGGCCGGGATCCGCGGCGATGTGGTGATCGTCAATCTGCCAGGGAAAGCAGGGGCGGCCAAAGAGTGCCTTTCCTACCTGCTTCCGGAGATCGCCCATGCGGTGGAACTGGTGAAGGGAGAAGCATAGAGGATGAAGATCACGTACCTTGACCACAGTGGTTTTGCGGTGGATCTTGGAGATAAGCTGCTGATCTTTGATTATTACAGAGGAGAGCTTCCTGCCGGGACGTCTGACAGGAAGCTTTATGTATTTTCCAGCCATGCCCACTATGATCATTTTCAGAAGAAGATCTTTACCTGGTCCAGGGACCGGGATGTGACCTATATCCTGTCTAAGGATATCCGGAAAAATGCTGCAGC
Source organism: Massilistercora timonensis (assembly GCF_048354975.1). Classification (NCBI taxonomy): domain Bacteria; kingdom Bacillati; phylum Bacillota; class Clostridia; order Eubacteriales; genus Massilistercora; species Massilistercora timonensis. The sequence continues at coordinate 2,630 of NZ_DBGCJQ010000088.1, forward strand.
GAAAAATGCCCCCGGCGAGGGTGTATATTACTTGGCGCCCCGGCAGGAGCTTACCCTGGACGGGCTTTCCGTGAGGACGCTTCGTTCCACTGACGCCGGCGTGGCCTTCCTGGTGGAGACGGAAGGAAAGACCATCTACCATGCCGGAGATCTGAACTGGTGGCATTGGGAGGAAGAGAGCCGGGTCTATAACGAGATGATGAAGCGGAATTACCGGTATGAGATCGGCAAGATAGAAGGACAGGCCATCGACGTGGCTTTTGTTCCACTGGATCCCAGGCAGGAGGAGCAGTATTACTGGGGCATGGATTATTTTATGAAGCATACGGACACAAAAGTAGTTTTCCCCATGCACATGTGGGGACATTATGAAGTCTGGGAGCGGCTTATGGAGAACCCTGAGGCATCTTCCTACCGGGACAAGGTGATGCGGATTACCAAAGCCCCCCAGGAGTTTGAGATTGGATAAGGAGAGAAACGAAATGCAGGTAGATATCTATACAGACGGAGCGGCCAGAGGGAATCCGGAGGGCCCCGGCGGCTATGGCACGGTCCTGGAATACCGGGACACCAAAGGAAATCTTCATACAAAGGAACTTTCCCAGGGTTACCGGAAGACCACCAACAACCGGATGGAACTGATGGCGGCCATCGCCGGGCTGGAGGCCCTGAACCGGCCCTGCCAGGTGAACCTTTACTCTGATTCCAAATATCTGGTGGACGCGTTTAATCAGCACTGGATTGAAAACTGGGTCAGAAAAGGCTGGAAGAGGGGCAAGAACGAACCGGTGAAAAACATTGATCTGTGGAAACGGCTCCTGGCTGCGAAGGAGCCCCATCAGGTGACGTTTATCTGGGTCAAAGGCCATGACGGCCACCCCCAGAATGAGCGGTGCGACGCGCTGGCCACCGGCGCGGCGGACGGAGAAGATCTGGCGGAAGATACAATTGATAATTGATAAATCCTGGTTTTTGTGATACAATCAGAAGCCGCGAGTAAGACAGGTGATCGCAGCTGCAGGGGCCGAAAGGCCGCAGATGAGGAAAGTCCGGGCTTCACAGGGCAGGATGCCGGATAACGTCCGGTGGAGGCGACTCCAAGGAAAGTGCAACAGAAATGTACCGCCTTCCCCAGGGGAGGTAAGGGTGGAAGGGCAGTGTAAGAGACTACCGCCCTGCTGGTAACAGCGGGGGCACATGTAAACCCCATCCGAAGCAAGGCCGAGAGAAGACGATGTGGCGGCCCGTCACGTCTTAGGTAGGCTGCTGGAGCCTGCCGGTAACGGCAGGCCTAGATAGATGATCACCCAACGACATAACCCGGCTTATCGTCTTGCTCGCGATTTCAGGTTTATCGCACGCTTTGTCAAGAGGCGGAGACCGGCGATTGCCAACTGTCCTGACAAAGGCCTGATAAGCGTTATGCAGCCTGCGGCCGGAAAGAAGATGGGCAGGCTTTGCGGATGTTCTGGCAGAATCAGAATGTACAGAAAGCGGAGTCAGCTCCTGCATAGAATTCGTATTGGAGCGTTAGAATCCGTTACAGAAAAACACAGAAGATCTCATGGGGAGATTTGACTTCCAGTCAAATCTGAAAAGAGTCTGAGCAGGGAAATCATCAGATTTCCCTGCGAATTACTCTGGTCATGAAATCTTCTGTGTTTTAATGTTAAGGATTCTTTGCGAACAATTTCGGATTTTCTGCAGGGGCTGACTCCGCTTTCGTGCGTCTGATTTCTGTCATGTCATCCCGACAAACCTATCTCCCGTGATATTTCTCTTCGCAGTACTTACACCGGTACACTTCCTTCTCCGGGTCTGTGAGCACGAAGATGTGATCCAGTCCCTGCTCGATGGAAGTGATGCATCTGGGGTTCTTGCAGCGGATCACGTTGGTGATCTCCTTGGGAAGGTGGAGACATTTCTTCTCCACGATCTCGCTGTCTTTGATGATATTGACGGTGATGTTGTGATCGATGAAGCCCAGGATGTCAAGATCCATGAAATCAATGGGGCACTCGATCTTCATAATGTCTTTGCGGCCCATCTTGTTGCTTCTGGCATTCTTGATGATGGCGACGCAGCAGTCCAGCTTGTCCAGGTGGAGATATTTGTAGATATCCATGCTGCGGCCGGCCTGGATGTGGTCCAGGACGAAGCCCTCCTCAATACGTCCGACGGTCAGTGTATTATTTACCATAATGTTTTGGCCTCCTTCTTATACCTCAATCTCCAACAGTGTCAGGATCAGCGCCATCCTTATATAGACTCCGTACTGGGCCTGCTTAAAGTAGGCGGCTCTTGGATCGTCATCCACCTCCACGGAGATCTCATTGACTCTGGGAAGGGGATGGAGCACAAACATATCCTTGGGGGCAAGCTCCATTTTCTTGCGGTCCAGGATGTAGAAATCTTTCATGCGCACGTAGTCTTCCTCATTGAAGAAACGTTCCTTCTGAACGCGGGTCATGTAGAGCAGGTCCAGATTGGGAAGAGCATCCTCCAGGCGGACTACTTCCTCGTAGGGCACCTGCTTCTGATCCAGTACATCTGAGCGAATGTAGCTTGGCAGACGCAGTTCCTCCGGCGAGATCAGCACGAAGCGGATCCCCGGATAGCGGACCAGGGCGTTGATAAGAGAGTGGACGGTACGTCCAAACTTCAGGTCTCCGCACAGGCCGATGGTCATGTTGTCCAGATGGCCTTTGAGGGAACGGATGGTGAGAAGGTCTGTCAGGGTCTGGGTGGGATGCTGATGTCCGCCGTCACCTGCGTTGATCACCGGGATCCGGGAGTGCCGGGCGGCTACCATGGGAGCGCCTTCCTTGAAATGGCGCATGGCGCAGATATCGGCGTAGCAGGAGATGGTGCGGATGGTGTCCGCCACGCTCTCTCCTTTGGCTGCGGAGCTGGAATCAGCGGTGGAGAAGCCGAGCACGCTGCCGCCCAGGTTGAGCATGGCCGCCTCGTGGCTGAGCCGTGTCCTTGTGCTGGGCTCATAGAATAAAGTGGCCAGTTTCTTTCCCGCGCAGGCATGGGCGTATTTCTCCGGATTCGCCTCAATGTCCGCCGCCAGGTCCATCAGATGGTCCAGTTCTTCCACAGAAAAATCCAGTGGGCTCATTAAGTGTCTCATAAAAACCTCCTTTGAAGATCTATCAATATTCCGTTGCGATTCTGGGATATTGCATATTTGAAATAAGATTGGAAATGCATTGAAAATCTTTCATACATCATATACTAAACGGGAAAGTTTTTCAACGCCTGGGGAGAATTTTTTCCAAGGCGGCCCTGGTCTTGTAGATTTTATGAGGAAAATGTATTATAATACACTTTAGTTTTGCGAAAAAGGAGATAAAATATGGCATCTTTGGGAGAATTAAGAGCACAGCTGGATCAGGTGGACGATGAGATCGTAAGGCTTTATGAAGAGCGGATGAAGCTCTGCGAGGCAGTGGGAGAATACAAGGTGCGCACCGGCTCCAAGGTCTTCGACCGGCAGCGGGAGCGGGAGAAACTGGCGGATGTGGCGGCAAAGGTCTCCACGGATTTTAATAAAAAAGGGGTGCAGGAATTGTACCAGCAGCTGATGTCCATGAGCCGGAAGCTTCAGTATCAGCAGCTGGTCCAGGCGGGAGCCCTTGGCAGGCTTCCCTTTATCCAGATCGATTCTCTGGACAAGGAAAATGCAAGGATCGTATTCCAGGGGACGGAAGGAGCCTACAGCCAGGCGGCCATGCAGGCGTATTTTGGAAAGGACTGCAACAGTTTCCACGTGCGGACCTTCCGGGACGCCATGTACGCCATTGAAGAAGGAGCGGCGGATTACGCGGTGCTCCCCATCGAGAATTCCACTGCCGGGGCGGTGGCCCAGATGTATGATCTTCTGGTGGAGTTTGAGAATTATATCGTAGGAGAGACCATACTCCCCATCACCCATACCCTGGCGGGGCTGCCGGGAACAGATCTTGGGGATATCAGACGGGTCTACTCCAAGGCGGAGGCTCTGATGCAGACCAGCCGTTTCCTGGACGAGCACAGCGACTGGCAGCAGATCAGCGTGGCCAACACAGCCATTGCCGCCCAGAAGATCCTGGAGGACGGGGACAAGAGCCAGGCGGCGGTGTGCAGCGCCTATGCGGCCAGGATCCACGGACTTAGCGTGCTGAAGGAAGGGATCAACGATGACGCCGGTAATTCCACCCGGTTCATCGTGGTCACCAACCAGAAGGTGTTCTTAAAAGAAGCCAGAAAGATCAGCCTTTGTCTGGAACTGCCCCATGAGAGCGGATCCCTTTACCATCTGTTATCTCATTTTATCTATAATGATCTGAACATGACCAAGATCGAATCCCGGCCTATTGAGGGGCGAAGCTGGGAATACCGGTTTTTCATTGATTTTGAAGGAAATCTTGCGGAAGCAGGAGTGAAAAACGCTATCCGGGGTCTACGGGAGGAGAGCCGCAGCCTGAAGATCCTGGGAAATTACTAGAAAGAGGGTGAAGGATATGAGAGTTAATGAACTGATGATCTACAAGAACATAGAAGAAGGGGAAGTCCTGCAGGACATGGCTTTCCTTATGGAGAATTACGACAGTGATTTCTATAACCAGGAGGATCTTAAAGGCCTTCTTTTCGACACGGCCAACCAGATCCTGGAACTGGCGGTGAGCCATGGGTTTGAGGGAAATCTCTGGCATACTTATCTCACCTTCCTTCTGGCCAATCATGAGAACGCTTACAGCACCTCCTGCGAGATCGTAGGGGAGATCCAGGGGACCATCAATGAGGCGGCCCTCCATGATTTCCAGATCTTCAAGGAATTGTTTGATTATGACTTCCGGGAAATGGAAGAGAAGCTGGGAGCAGAATGCATCTCCATGCTGTCCCGCTATCAGGGGACGAAGGGATATGGAAATGTTTACAACCAGAGGATCCGGGACCGGATCTGTGAGCTGGCGGTCCATCTTGCAGAGGCGGAGACGGCGGAGACCTTCAAATCTACCCTGACCCAGTTCTACAAGGAATTTGGCGTGGGGAAATTCGGTCTTCACAAGGCATTTCGTGTCGAGCACACGGAGGAAGGAGTGGAGATCCTGCCTATTACCAAGATTGCCCATGTCCATCTGGACGACCTGGTGGGATATGAGATTGCCAAGAAGAAACTGATCGACAATACAGAAGCATTTGTAAAGGGGAGAAAGGCCAACAACTGCCTGCTCTTTGGAGACGCGGGCACCGGGAAATCCTCCTCCATCAAGGCCATCCTGAACCAGTACTATGACCAGGGCCTTCGGATGATCGAGGTCTACAAGCACCAGTTCCAGGACCTGAACGATGTGATCGCCCAGGTGAAGAACCGGAATTACAAGTTTATCATCTACATGGACGACCTGTCCTTTGAGGAATTTGAGATTGAATACAAATATCTGAAGGCAGTGATCGAGGGAGGCCTGGAGCGAAAACCGGACAACATCCTGATCTACGCCACCTCCAACCGGCGCCATCTCATCCGGGAGACCTTCCGGGACAAGGAGGAGCGGGACGAAGAACTCCACTCCAACGATACCGTCCAGGAGAAGCTTTCTCTGGTGGCAAGATTCGGAGTTACCATCTATTTTGGGAAACCAGACAAGAAAGAATTCCAGGAGATCGTGCGCCAGCTGGCAAAACGGAACGAGATCCGGCTTCCCGAGGAAGAACTGCTGCGGGAAGCCAATAAATGGGAGCTGAACCACGGCGGGCTCTCAGGCCGTACCGCCCAGCAGTTCATCGACTATCTGGCCGGCACGCTGGAAGCCTAGTCCTCAGGCGCTTCGTTGATCTGTGAGATATCGGAGTCAATGACCAGGGAGTAGTTGGTGTAGTACACCACGAAACCAGGCTTGGCTCCGTTTGGTTTTTTCACATGTTTTTTCTCCACATAGTCGATCTCCACTTTGTCGCCGCCCCGGTTCTTGGAGTAATAGGCGGCCAGCCGGCCTGCCTCCTCGAAGGTCCGGTCCGGGAGCTCGTCCCCGCCGGTTTTGACGATCACGTGGGAGCCTGGGGCGCCCTTGGCGTGGAACCACCAGTCATTTCCGGAGGCGAAGGAGAAGGTCAGTTCATCGTTCTGCAGGTTATTTTTCCCCACATACATATCATATCCGTCGCTGGAGATGTAATGGAGAGGCCGGCTTGTGATCTTTTTCTTCTTCTGGCCGGGGCGTCTGCGGATGTAGCCGCTGCCTGCCAGCTCGTCTTTGATCTGGGACAGGTCGTCTTCATTTTCCGCGATCTCCAGGGCGTTGGCCACGGATTCCAGGTAGGAGATCTCCTCACCGGTCTCCTGGATCAGCTGGCTTAAAGCCTCATAAGTCCGCTTCAGTTTATTGTACCGGGAGAAATACCGCTGAGCATTTTCCTGGGGCGTCCGGGCGGGATCCAAGGGGATGGTGATCTCTTTGCCGTCATAGTAGTTAAGGGCCGTAAGTTCTTTGGCCCCCTCCGGGAGGCTGTAGCCGTAAGTGTTGATCAGCTCGCCGTAGACCCGGTACTGATCCCGGCCTTCGGTGTCTTTGAGCTGGCGGAACTGGAGGTCGTATTTCTTCCGGTTCCGCTCCAGAGCTGTGTGGACGATGTGCCGCAGATCCGCGCTTTTCTGCCGGATCCGGGTGAGGGCGTTGCGGGAGGCATAGTAGGTGGCCAGCATCTGGGAAACAGAAGAAAACTCCCGGGTGGTATAATCGCTGTAATGGGTCATGGGAAGGACCGAGAAATCCTTTGGCATCTTCCCGTCGTAGTAGATGACCGGATGGAAGGCTCCCTTCCGGATGTCTTCCATATAGTAGGAGAACTGCCGGTATAAATGTGTCAGCACATCCGGGGACAGTTCTCTTGCAGGAAGGGAGGAGTCGATCCCTGCAAGGGCGCAGATCTCCTCGGCCGCGGCGGGGCTTATGCCGGTAAAGCCGGTGTAAAGAGCCTTGCCAAGGGCCGCAGCCTTTGCAAGAAGAGTCTGGATGAACCGGTCCTTGTCCACGGTCAGCGGGTCTTCTTTGCCCATGGTGTCCGGAATAAAATAAGTCCGTCCCGGCAACACTTCACGCACAGAACTCATCTGGGCGGACACATGCTTGATGCTGTCGATGATCTTATCTTCCGTGTCGCAGAAGATAAGATTGCTGTGTTTTCCCATGATCTCCACCATCAGCTTCTTGCGGCAGGGGTCCCCCAGTTCGTCCAGATGCTCAATGTCCAGCCGGATGATCCGCTCCAGCCCGGGCTGGGAGATATCCACGATCCGCCCGTTCCCGATATGCTTGCGCAGAAGCATACAGAAGTTGGGAGCCGTCATGGGGCTGGGCTTATTGTCCTCCGTCAGATAGATAAGGGGGAGGGATGCGCTGGCAGAAAGGTAGAGTCTTTTCTGCCCTGCAGGCGTCTTTATGGTGAGAAGAAGTTCGTCCGCCTCCGGCTGGGCGATCTTGGCGATGCGTCCCTGGCAGAGAGCTTCCTTTAATTCCTGTACGATCGCGGCGACCGTGATCCCGTCAAATGCCATAGTGATATTCCTTTCCTGGTGAAGAATCCGTTCACACCCATACTTCCAGCCAGATGCGCAGTGGCTACGGTGTGAGTGGTAACGCTTTGGGTTCCAGTATACCACGGTTGACGGGAATTGCCAAATGGCTTATAATAATGCGGAACGAAAACGGATGCATTATGCAAAGAAATGGAGTTTGTTATCATGATAAGAAGCATGACCGGCTTCGGGCGCTGTGAGGTGGCCGACGGAGAACGTAAATTTACCGTGGAGATGAAAGGCGTGAATCACCGCTATCTGGATGTGAACATCCGGATGCCCAAGAAGCTGAATTTTTTTGAGACTTCTATCCGGAACCTTCTGAAGAAGAGGATCCAGAGAGGGAAGGTGGACTTGTTTATTTCCTATGAAGACCTGTCGGAAGGGCAGGTGTCTCTGAAATATAACGAGGCGCTGGCCCAGGAATACCTTGATTATTTCCGGCAGATGGAGACTACCTTCGGGCTGGAGAATGATGTCCGGGTATCCACCATTTCCCGGTGTCCGGAGGTGCTTACCATGGAGGAGCAGGCCCTGGATGAGGAGGAACTGTGGAACGGCCTGGAGAAGGCCCTGAACGGAGCCATTGATCAGTTTGTGGAGACCCGTACGCTGGAGGGTGAGAACCTGAAGAAGGATATCCTGGAGAAGCTGTCCGGAATGCTGGAGCTGGTAGGATATATCGAAGAACGGGCGCCCAGGATCATCGCAGAGTACCGGGAGAAGCTGGAGGCCAAAGTGCAGGAGCTTCTGGAGGATACCCAGATCGAGGAGAGCCGGATCGCTGCGGAGGTGGTGATCTTTGCCGATAAGATCTGTACCGATGAAGAACTGGTCCGCTTAAGAAGCCACATCGTACATATGAAAGAAACCCTGGAATCTTCTGACAGCGGGATCGGCAGGAAGCTGGATTTCATCGCCCAGGAAATGAACCGGGAGGCCAATACCATCCTCTCCAAAGCCAATGACCTGGAAGTCTCCAATGTGGGCATTGATCTGAAGACGGAGATCGAGAAGGTCCGGGAACAGATCCAGAATATTGAGTAGAAAGTAGAGGGATTTGCATGAGCAATAAAGGAATACTGACGGTAGTATCCGGTTTTTCCGGGGCAGGCAAGGGGACCATCATGAAGCGGCTGATGGAAAAATATGACAATTACGCCCTTTCTGTTTCCGCCACCACCAGAGCCCCCCGGCCGGGTGAGGAAGAGGGAAGAGAATATTTCTTTCGGACGGTAGAGGAATTTGAAAAAATGATTGCGAAAGAGCAATTGATAGAGTATGCTAAATACGTGGATAATTATTACGGAACGCCCAGAGCGTACGTGGAAGAGGAGCTTGAGGCAGGAAAGGATGTGATCCTGGAGATCGAGATCCAGGGAGCCCTCAAGGTGAAGGAGAAGTTTCCGGAGACCCTGCTTCTCTTTGTGACGCCGCCGTCGGCCCGGGAGTTGAAGGACCGGCTGGTGAAGCGGGGGACAGAGTCCATGGAAGTGATCCTCTCCCGGATGGAGCGTGCCAGAGAAGAAGCCAATGGCATGGACAGGTACGACTATCTGGTGATCAACGATGTGCTGGAGGACTGTGTGGACGAGGTCCATAAGATCATTCAGGGAGAACACAGGAAAAGTTTCCGCAATATGGATTTTATAGAGAAGATGAGACAGGAACTGAAAGGAGAATAAGAGAATATGCTGCATCCATCTTACACAGATTTAATGAAGGTTGTGAACAAGGACGTAGAAGAGGGCGAGACCAAGGTGGTCAACAGCCGGTA
>NZ_DBGCJQ010000089.1:0-11482 GCF_048354975.1 Massilistercora timonensis
ACCAGGGGCTGGGCGTTAGTCAGGGTGGGGGCTCCGGTGGTGGAGTACCGAACATGGCCGATCCCCAGATTGCCGGAGAGATCCTGGAGGGTGTTCTCTTTAAAAACTTCGCTCACCAGCCCCATGCCTTTGTGGAAGGTGATATTTCCTCTGGGACCTGTGGTATCACATACGGCGATACCGCAGGATTCCTGGCCTCGGTGCTGGAGGGCCAGAAGGCCGTAATAGACGGAAGGCGCGGTATTTTCCCCGGAAAGGTCATAGATCCCGAAAACCCCGCAGGCTTCTTTTGGTTGGTATTGTGGATCCAGTTCCATGAAAGCGGCCTCCTTTATACGGAGAAGAGGAGCGCATCATAGGTGGGGTAGGGAAGCTCCTCCTCCGGGATCTTTGCCTCAGCCTGGTCGGCGGCGCTGCGCAGTTCTTCCATGGTGGCAAGGATGGTCTTGCGGCAGTAGTCGGCGGCTTCCAGAAGGGAGGTCTTCTCATCAAGGGCAAGGATCTCCTGATCCAGCAGATCCAGCGCTCCGGAGATGGTCTCATAGGAGGCTCCCAGGAAGGATACCAGCTTCTTGGCAGAATCTGTGGAGAGATCCGGGACAAGGGTCTTCATGGACAGGGCCTCGCCAGAGACGGAGGAAGCATAGCGGCTGACTGCCGGAAGGAAGTCTTTGGCCAGCATTTCCCGCAGCGTCTTTGCCTCGATGGCTACGGTTTTTACATAATTCTCCAGGAAGATCTCATACCGGGAAGCCAGTTCTTCCCGGGTGAAAATGTGATGTCTGGTGAAAAGCTCCACATTTTTCTCCGCCAGGATCTGGGGCAGGCAGTCCGGGGTGGAGGCCAGGTTGTAGAGACCTCGTTTCTCGGCTTCTGCCACCCATTCCTCGGTGTAGCCGTTTCCGTTGAAGATCACTTTTTTATGCTTTTTGATGGCCCGCTTGATCAGTTCATGGACCGCTTGCTCCATGTCTTTTGGAGCGGTTCCGGACAGTTCCCGGGAGAACTGGGCCAGGGCTTCCGCTACAGCAGTGTTCAGGATGATGTTGGGCGTGGCTACGGAAGCAGAGGAGCCCAGCATGCGGAATTCGAATTTATTTCCGGTAAAGGCAAAGGGCGAAGTCCGGTTCCGGTCTGTATTGTCCTTGACAAAGTGAGGCAGCACATGGGCGCCGGTCTCCAGCTGGACTCTCTGGTGCTTTCCAAAGTAAGTGTCGTCCTCGATGGATTTCAGGATGGCGGTCAGCTCATCCCCCAGGAAAATGGAGACGATGGCCGGCGGAGCCTCGTTTCCTCCCAGCCGGTGGTCGTTGCCGGCGCTGGCTGCGGAGATCCGCATCAGATCCGCGTACTCGTCCACAGCCTTGATCACAGCCATGAGAAATACCAGGAACTGGATGTTCTTGGCCGGCGTTTTGCCGGGATCCAGAAGGTTCTCCCCGGTGTTGGTGGAGATGGACCAGTTGTTGTGCTTGCCGCTTCCGTTGATCCCCTCAAAGGGTTTTTCATGGAGCAGGCAGACCAGCCCGTGTTTGTCCGCTACTTTCTTCATTACTTCCATGGTAAGCTGGTTGTGGTCCACCGCCACGTTGGCCGTGTCAAAGATGGGCGCCAGTTCGTGCTGGGAGGGAGCCACTTCGTTGTGTTTGGTCTTGGCCGGGATCCCCAGCTTCCACAGTTCCTCGTCAAGATCGTGCATATAGGCGGCCACTCTTGGCTTTAACGCGCCAAAATAATGATCTTCCATCTCCTGGCCTCTGGGAGCGGGAGCGCCCAGAAGGGTTCTGCCGGTGAACACCAGGTCCCGGCGCTGTTCATACAGATCCTTATCCACCAGAAAATATTCCTGCTCCGGCCCGATGGTGGTGGATACATGGGTGACCTCTGTATTTCCCAGAATATGAAGGAGATGGACCGCTTCCTGGCTGAGGGCCTCCATGGAACGAAGAAGGGGCGTCTTTTTATCCAGGGCTTCTCCGCCGTAGTAGCAGAAGGCTGTGGGGATGTACAGGGTGCCGTCCTTGATGAAAGCAGGAGAGGTGGGATCCCAGGCAGTGTAGCCTCTGGCCTCAAAGGTGGCCCGCAGTCCGCCGGAGGGGAAGCTGGAGGCGTCCGGTTCCCCTTTCACCAGCTCTTTGCCGGAAAAGTCCATGATCACTTCCCCGTTTTCTGTGGGAGTGATGAAGCTGTCATGCTTCTCGGCGGTAAATCCGGTCATGGGCTGGAACCAGTGGGTGAAATGGGTGGCGCCGTTTTCTACCGCCCATTCCTTCATGGCCACGGCCACGGAATTTGCCACCTCGAGCTCCAGGTGGGTGCCGTTCTCAATGGTCTTTTTCAAAGCCTTATAAACATCCTTGGGAAGTTTATTGCGCATGACCTTGTCATTGAACACCAGACTTCCATATAAAGCGGGGATTTCTTTTTTCATAGCGGTAAGCTCCTTTCTTTTGGCAATAAATTTGGCAATAAAAAAAGCGCCCCGGACCCTGTGGTCCAAAGCGCCTTTGCTTTATGCCCTGTAGTATATACCTGCCAAAAATGAATTGTCAATCCTTTTTTCAAAAAATAAATTTGGGGATTTACAAAATTCCAAAAACCGATTATAGTAGAAAACAAGTTCAAAATGAAGCATATGACAAAGGCGTCAGGATTTCTTATGGGAGATTCTGGCGCCTTTTTTATTTCATTGACTGGAGCAGGACAAGGAGGAAAGAAACAATGGTAAAGTATGTATTTGTAACAGGAGGCGTGGTGTCCGGCCTGGGAAAGGGGATCACGGCAGCGTCCCTGGGAAGGCTTCTGAAGGCAAGAGGGTATCAGGTGACCATGCAGAAATTTGATCCTTATATCAATATGGACCCCGGTACCATGAACCCCATCCAGCACGGGGAAGTTTTTGTGACTGACGACGGTACGGAGACAGACCTGGACCTGGGGCATTATGAACGGTTTATTGATGAAAATCTGGACAGACATTCCAATGTGACCACCGGCAAGATCTACTGGACGGTGCTCCAGAAAGAGCGCCACGGGGATTACGGCGGGGGAACGGTGCAGGTGATCCCCCACATCACCAACGAGATCAAGAGCCGGTTCTACCGGGGGAAGACGCCGGAGGAAGACCGGATCGCCATCATAGAAGTGGGCGGAACGGTGGGGGATATTGAGAGCCAGCCATTCCTGGAGGCCATCCGCCAGTTCCAGCACGATGTGGGAAAGGAAAACGCCATCCTGCTTCATGTGACCCTGGTGCCTTATCTGAAGGCTTCCGGGGAACTGAAGACCAAGCCCACCCAGGCCAGCGTCAAGGAGCTGCAGGGACTGGGACTCCGGCCGGACGTCCTGGTGTGCCGGTCGGAATATCCGCTGACCGTGGAACTGAAAGACAAGATCGCCCTGTTCTGTAATGTTCCTTCGGATCATGTACTCCAGAATCTGGATGTGGAGTATCTCTATGAAGCGCCTCTTTCTATGGAGAAGGAACACCTGGCCCAGGTGGTGTGCGATTGTCTCCACATTTCCTGTCCCGAAGCCGATCTTGCAGACTGGCGGACCATGGTGGACAACTTAAGACACCCCCAGTCGGAGACGGAGATCGCCATTGTGGGAAAATACATCCAGCTCCACGACGCCTACTTAAGTGTGGTGGAAGCCCTGAAGCACGGCGGGATCGCCGGCCGGGTCAACATCCATATCCGCTGGGTGGACTCAGAAGAGATCGAAAGACAGGGCTGCGAAGCGCTGCTGCAAGGCGTGGACGGGATCCTGATCCCGGGAGGCTTTGGCCTGCGGGGAACGGAAGGAAAGATCCAGGCGGCAGGGTACGCCAGAGAAAAGAAGATCCCCTTCCTTGGGATCTGTCTGGGCATGCAGATGGCCATCGTGGAATTTGCAAGAAATGTGGCGGGGCTTCTGGACGCCGCCAGCACGGAGTTGAATCCGGACACCCTGCACCCGGTGATTGATCTTATGCCGGAACAGAACGGAGTGGAAAATATCGGAGGGACGCTGCGGCTTGGCGCCTACCCCTGCGTTCTGAAGGAAGGGACCAAAGCATATGCCCTCTACGGGGAGAAAGAGATCTTTGAGCGCCACAGACACCGGTATGAGGTGAACAACGACTACCGGACCATTCTGGAAGAACAGGGAATGACCATGGCGGGTCTTTCCCCGGACGGCCACATTGTGGAGATGATCGAACTAAAGGATCATCCCTTCTTTGTGGGGACCCAGGGACATCCAGAACTGAAATCCAGACCCAACCGCGCCCATCCGTTGTTCCGGGGCTTTGTGAAAGCAGCGGATACCTATGGGAAGGAGAAAAAAGCAAGGAGGGACCAGGTATGAGAGAACAGCAGAAGGGACTCTATAGTCCCGCATTTGAACATGACAACTGCGGGATCGGCGCTGTGGTGAACAGCCGGGGGATCAGAAGCCATCTGACGGTGGAGAGGGCGCTCCACATTGTGGAGAACCTGGAGCACCGGGCAGGAAAAGACGCAGAAGGAAAAACCGGCGACGGCGTGGGGATCCTGCTTCAGATCTCCCATAAATTCTTTTCCAAGGTCTGCAAACAGGCAGACATCCAGCTGGGAGAAGAAGGGGAGTACGGGATCGCCCAGCTTTTCTTCCCCCAGGAGGAGCTGAAACGCAACCAGGCGAAAAAGATGTTTGAGATCATCGTGGAGAAAGAAGGAATGGAGCTTCTGGGATTCCGTAAGGTTCCGGTCCATCCGGAGATCCTGGGACACAAAGCCAGGGAATGTATGCCTGATATCCAGCAGGCTTTCATCAAAAAGCCGGAGCAGGTGGAGAAGGGACTGGATTTTGACCGGAAGCTTTATATCGCAAGACGGGTGTTCGAGCAGAGCAACGACAACACCTATGTGGTCTCCATGTCCAGCCGGACCATTGTGTACAAAGGCATGTTCCTGGTGGGTCAGCTTCGCACCTTCTTCGGAGATCTTCAGGATCCGGACTATGAATCGGCCATTGCTACCGTTCACTCCCGATTTAGCACCAACACCAACCCCAGCTGGGAGAGGGCTCACCCCAACCGGTTCATTGTCCACAACGGGGAGATCAATACCATCCGGGGAAATGCGGACAAAATGCAGGCCAGGGAAGAGACTATGGAGTCGCCGCACTTAAAGGAACAGCTCCACAAGGTGCTTCCGGTGGTGGACCGTAAGGGATCGGATTCTGCCATGCTGGACAACACCCTGGAATTCCTGGTGATGAGCGGCATGGAACTGCCTCTGGCTGTGATGATCACCATTCCGGAGCCCTGGTCCAACAACCAGACCCTGTCCCAGGAGATCCGGGATTTCTACCAGTATTATGCCACCATGATGGAGCCCTGGGACGGACCGGCTTCCATCGTATTTTCAGACGGGGAGCTTCTGGGAGCGGTGCTGGACCGCAACGGCCTGCGCCCGTCCCGGTATTATGTGATGAAAAACGGAGATGTGATCCTGGCTTCCGAGGTGGGAGTCCTTCCTCTGCCGGAAGAAGAGATCCTGCAGAAAGAACGGCTCCACCCGGGGAAAATGCTTCTGGTGGATACCAGAAAGCAGCGGATCCTCTGTGATGAAGAGATCAAGGAGATCTACGCCAAGGCCCGGCCCTACGGGGAGTGGCTGGACAGCAATCTGATCCGGTTAAAGGACCTGAAGATCCCCAACATGCAGGTGGAGGAAGTGACGCCGGAGCAGAGAAGAAGACTGCAGAAGGCCTTTGGCTACACCTATGAAGAATACCGCAAATCCATCTGTGAGATGGCCTTAAACGGAAGCGAGGGCATTGCCGCCATGGGGGTGGATACTCCGCTGGCGGTGCTCTCCCAAAAGCCCCGTCCCCTGTTCGATTATTTTAAACAGCTGTTTGCCCAGGTTACCAATCCGCCCATTGACGCCATCCGGGAGGAGATCGTCACCAGCACCACGGTTTATGTGGGCAAAGACGGGAACCTGCTGGAGGAGACGCCGGACAACTGCCAGGTACTGAAGATTGAGAATCCGATCCTGACCAGCACGGACCTTCTGAAGATCAAAAACATGAAGGAGAAGGGATTTAAGGTGGCGACGGTGCCCATCACTTATTATAAGAGCACCCGGCTTGAGAGAGCCCTTGCCCGCCTTTTCGTGGAGGTGGATAAGGCTTACAAAGACGGCGCCAATATCCTGATCCTCTCTGACCGGGGCGTGGATGAAAACCATGTGGCCATTCCCTCTCTTCTGGCTGTGTCCGCGGTCCATCAGCACCTGGTGGACACTAAGAAGCAGACCTCTCTTTCCCTGATCCTGGAATCCGGAGAGCCCAGGGAGGTACATCATTTCGCAACTCTTCTGGGATACGGGGCCTGCGCGGTGAATCCCTATCTGGCGCTGGAATCCATCCGGGAACTGATCGAAGAAGGGCTTCTTGACAAGGATTATTATGCGGCGGTCAATGACTACTGCCTGGCAGTGCTCCACGGCATTGTGAAGATCGCCTCCAAGATGGGGATCTCCACCATCCAGTCCTACCAGGGGGCCAAGATCTTCGAGGCCATCGGGATCTCAGAAGAAGTGATCCACCGGTATTTTGCCGGCACAGTGAGCCGGGTAGGAGGGATCACCCTGGATGATATTGCGGAAAATGTGGAAGCCCTTCACTCCAAAGCCTTTGATCCCCTGGGAAGGGCGGTGGATCTGACCCTGGACAGCCTGGGAAAACACAAGATGAGAAGCGGCGGCGAGGAACACCGGTACAATCCGGCCACCATCCATATGCTGCAGAAATCCACCCGCATGGGGGACTACCGTCTCTTCCAGGAATATACCCGGATGGTGGATGAGGAGCGAAGCGGCAACCTGCGGTCCCTGATGGACTTCCGGTTCCCCCAGGAAGGAGTTCCTCTGGAAGAAGTGGAAAGTGTGGAAGAGATCGTAAAGCGGTTTAAGACCGGAGCCATGTCCTACGGGTCCATTTCCCAGGAAGCCCATGAGACTCTGGCCATTGCCATGAACCTGCTCCACGGGAAATCCAACACCGGAGAAGGAGGAGAAAGCGAGGAACGTCTGGATTCCGCCGGGACCAGGGACGACCGGTGCTCGGCCATCAAGCAGGTGGCAAGCGCAAGGTTCGGGGTTACCAGCCGGTATCTGGTCAGCGCCAAAGAGATCCAGATCAAGATGGCGCAGGGGGCAAAGCCCGGCGAGGGCGGCCACCTTCCGGCCAGGAAGGTCTACCCCTGGATCGCGAAGACCCGGCACTCCACGCCCGGAGTCAGCCTGATCTCCCCGCCGCCTCACCACGATATCTACTCCATCGAGGATCTGGCTCAGCTGATCTATGACCTGAAAAATGCGAATAAATACGCCCGTATTTCCGTAAAGCTGGTCTCCGAGGCAGGAGTGGGCACGGTGGCTGCCGGCGTGGCAAAGGCCGGGGCCCAGGTGATCCTGATCTCCGGTTATGACGGCGGCACCGGGGCAGCGCCGGAAAGTTCCATCCACAACGCAGGGCTTCCCTGGGAGCTTGGTCTTGCCGAGACCCACCAGACCCTGCTGAAAAACGGCTTAAGGAGCCGGGTGATGATCGAGACCGACGGCAAGCTGATGAGCGGAAGAGACGTGGCCATCGCGGCCCTTCTGGGAGCAGAGGAGTTTGGCTTTGCCACGGCGCCTCTGGTAACCATGGGCTGTGTGATGATGCGGGTCTGCAACCTGGATACCTGTCCGGTGGGCGTGGCGACCCAGAATCCGGAACTTCGGAAAAGATTTGCCGGGAAACCGGAGTATGTGGTGAACTTTATGAGATTTATCGCCCAGGAACTGCGGGAATATATGGCGAAACTGGGTGTGAGGACCGTGGATGAGATGGTGGGAAGGACAGACCTTCTCATGCAGAAGAAGGCTCCGGAACATTCCGGGGCAGCTGCGCTGGATCTTGACGCCATCCTTAAGAATCCTTACGGAAAAGAAGGCGCCTGCGTAACCTTCCGCCAGGAGGACGTCTATGACTTTCAGCTGGAACAGACTCTGGACCAGCGGGTGCTTCTGAAGAAGTTCGCTCCTGCGCTGAAGAAAGGGGAACCGGCTTCCGTCTCCCTGAAGGTGGGCAATACAGACCGGACCTTCGGCACCATCCTGGGTGCGGAGATCACCAGAAAGTATCCCCACGGCCTGCCGGAAGACACCCTTACCGTTAACGGGCAGGGCGCCGGGGGACAGAGCTTCGGAGCCTTTATCCCCAGGGGGCTGACCCTTAAGCTGGAAGGGGATACCAACGATTATTTCGGCAAGGGACTGTCCGGCGGCAAGCTGATCCTCTATCCGCCCAGGAACCGGAAGTATTCCGCCCGTGACAACATGATCGCCGGAAATGTGGCCCTCTACGGAGCCACCGGCGGCAAAGCCTTTATCAGCGGGATCGCAGGAGAACGGTTTGCCGTTCGAAATTCCGGCGCATATGCAGTGGTGGAAGGCGTGGGAGAGCACGGCTGTGAATATATGACCGGAGGCCGCGTGGTAATCTTAGGCCCTACGGGAAAGAACTTCGCCGCAGGGATGAGCGGCGGCATCGCCTACGTACTGGATGAACACAACACCCTTTATAAAAATCTGAACAAAGCCATGATCTCCATTGAACCGGTGGAGAGTAAGGCGGACGTCCATGAACTGAAAAGCCTGATCGAGGAGCATACGGCTTGCACCGGCTCCAGCCGGGGAAAAGAGATCCTTGAGGATTTCGAGAGCTATCTTCCCAAATTCAAGAAGATCATTCCCGATGATTACAAGAGAATGCTGTCTCTTAGCATGAAGCTGGAGGAACAGGGCATGACCTCGGAACAGGCACAGATGGAAGCGTTTACAGAAGTATTTTCGGAGGTGTAGAGATGGGAAAGCCAACAGGATTTTTGGAATATGAGAGAAAAGACGCGGCGCAGATCCCGCCCTTAGAGCGGATCCGCAATTTTCAGGAATTTAAAAAGCCATTGACTTTGGAGGAGCAATCCCTTCAGGGGGCCCGGTGCATGGAATGCGGCGTTCCCTTCTGCCAGGCGGGCCAGATGATCGCAGGGATGGCTTCCGGCTGCCCCTTGCACAACCTGGTGCCGGAGACCAACGACCTGGTATACCGGGGAAAATGGAAGCTGGCCTATGAGCGCCTCTCCAAGACCCACAGCTTCCCGGAGTTTACAAGCCATGTGTGTCCGGCACTCTGCGAAGCTGCCTGTACCTGCGGGCTGAACGGAGATCCGGTGAGTACGAAAGACAATGAGAAAGCCATCATTGAGACTGCCTGGGAAAAAGGCTGGGTAACGCCAAAGATCCCCCCTGTTCGCACCGGCAAGAAGGTTGCGGTGGTGGGAAGCGGCCCATCCGGGCTTGCGGCTGCGCAGGAACTGAACCGGAAAGGCCATCAGGTCACCGTATATGAGAGAAGGGACCGGGTGGGAGGACTGCTCCGCTACGGGATCCCCAATATGAAACTGGAGAAATCCCTGATCGACCGGAGAGTGGCGCTGATGGAAGCGGAAGGGGTTGTTTTCCAGACATCTGTGGACGTGGGAAAAGACGTGAAAGCAAAGGATCTTCTGAAGGAATATGACCGGGTGGTCCTGGCCTGCGGGGCGTCCAACCCAAGGGATATCAAGGTGCCGGGAAGAGACGCGGGAAATATTGCCTTTGCCGTAGATTTTCTGACTTCCGTGACCAAAAGCCTGCTGGATTCAGACCTGAAGGACGGATCCTTCCTCCCGGTAAAGGGAAAGCATGTGCTGGTCATCGGCGGCGGAGACACGGGCAACGACTGTGTGGGAACGGCGATCCGCCTGGGTGCAAGATCGGTCACCCAGCTGGAGATGATGCCTAAGCCGCCGGAAGGAAGAACTGCGGGCAATCCCTGGCCGGAATGGCCCAAAGTGCTGAAGACCGACTACGGGCAGGAAGAGGCCATCGCCGTCTTTGGTAAGGACCCCAGGATCTACCAGACCACGGTGACAGAATTTCTGAAGGATGAGAAGGGGAATGTGGCAAAGGCCCGGATCGTTAGCCTGGAACCAAAGAAAGACAAGAAGACCGGACGGATGAACATGGTGCCTGTAGAAGGGACCCAGAAGGTGGTAGAGGCTCAGCTGGTGCTGATCGCCGCCGGATTCCTGGGAAGTCAGCCCTATGTGACCGACGCCTTTCAGGTGGAGCTGGACCCAAGGACCAATGTGCGCACAGAGCCCGGGGCATATCAGACCAGCGTGCCGGGAGTGTTTACCTGCGGGGATATGCACCGGGGCCAGTCTCTGGTGGTGTGGGCCATCACGGAGGGAAGAAAGGCCGCGGAGGCGGTGGACCACGACCTGATGGGATATTAGGTCCTGGGAATCGAGCCCTGGGAAGGTTGACATTTCAAACCTGCACTGCTATAATAGCACCCATAAAGGACAACGGCGTTCTTATCCGGGGAACCCCCGGGTAAGTGCGCCCTTTTTATTAACCGGTGTACGGAGAAAGGACAGGTTGGTGATGATGGGGAAATACACCAGAGAGGATATCTTACGTATGGCAGAGGAGGAAGACGTGGAATTTATCCGTCTTCAGTTTACCGATATGTTTGGTACCATGAAGAATATCGCGATCCCGTTTGGCAAGCTGGAAAAAGCCATGGATAACGAGTGTGTCATCGACGCTTCTTCCATGGAAAGCTTCTACAGAAATGAAGAGGAGGACATGTATCTCCATCCGGATCTTGATACCTTCTGCATTCTGCCCTGGCGGCCCCAGCAGGGGAAGGTGGCCAGATTTATCTGCGATATCTATAAGGCGGACGGCACGCCTTACAAAGAAAGCCCCAGGTATATCCTTCAGGAGGCGGTAAAGAAAGCAAAGGAGAAAGGATATACCTTCAAGGTCAATCCGGAGTGTGAGTTCTTCCTGTTCCATACCGACGACAACGGGGCGCCCACCACACTGACCCATGAGCGGGCTGGCTTTATGGACTTAAGTCCGGTGGATCTGGGAGAAAACGCAAGGAGAGATATTGTGCTGACCCTGGAGGAGATGGGATATGAAGTGGCTTCTTCCCATCACGAGATCGCCCCGGGGCAGCATGAGATTGATTTTACCATGTCGGATGTGATGGAGACGGCGGACAAGCTGATGACCTTCAAGGTGGCGGTGCGGACCATCGCCAAGCGCCACGGCCTCCACGCCACGTTTATGCCAAAGCCAAAGGCAGAGGTGAACGGTTCCGGCATGCACATCAATATGGCCCTGTATCAAGACGGGAAAAATGTATTTGAAGATCCGGCCGACCGGCTGGGACTCAGCCGTGAGGCCTATGGATTCCTGGCGGGTGTCATGGAGCATATCCGGGGGATGACGGCTGTGTTCAATCCTCTGGTGAATTCCTACAAGCGGCTGGTGCCGGGATTTGAGGCGCCTTCGGATGTAACCTGGTCCGCCACCCAGAGAACGGCCCTTGTCAAAGTGTGCCG
>NZ_DBGCJQ010000090.1:0-15112 GCF_048354975.1 Massilistercora timonensis
AGTGTTCAAGCGGTCTTTTGTGCTCATTTTCAAGAGAGAAAGATTTTCAATAGATCCATAAATCATTTTTGTTTCGGATGAGAAAGTCGGAGGAGGATGGGGTGAGTTTAATTTAGTTAACTTCTCTATATTTCCGGGGAATAGATAAAGTATATCACAAATACCAGAGCCGGAAATGGGCTTGCCAGGATCGACAGCGCCCTGGTTCCCTTCTATAAGCAGATGAGCAAGAATTCTGAGATTTATAAGCTGATGTCCACAAAATCGAAGGACTTTTTGAAATCGGAAGAAGTGCTGTAAATTCACAGTGAAATATATTGAATAATATGCAGTTAGAGGGTATAATAAAATCAGTATGAAAGATGTGAATGATTATATAAGGAGGAATTGATATGCCAAACATCAAACCCATTTCAGATCTGAGAAATTATACAGCGGTTATCAATGAGGTCGGCTATGGAAACAGGGTATATTTAACCCGCAATGGACACGGGCAATGCGCCATTATAGATATGGAGGAGCTGGATGAACTGGATAGACAGAAAGCCCTTTATCAGCTTATGAGCAAATTGAATGAGGCGGAGATCTCCATCCGTGAGGAAGGGACAGTATCCGCAGATGATCTGGAGGCTGAATTGGGGTTATAGGGATGAAAAAAGTTGAATATTCACAAGTTGTCAGACGCAAGCTGAAAGCACTGAAACTGCGTCTGACTGCTGAGTTTGGCCCGGAAACAGCAGCAAAAGTGTTGAAACGGATCACAGATTCGGCGAAAGGACTGGCAGATTTTGAAGAAAAAGGCGTTATGCTGTCTTCCATGTTTGATATTCATTGTGACTACAGATACCTTTATGTGGGCCATAATTACCTGTTTTACAGAATAGAAAAGGACAAGATTATTATTGTGGAAATATTTGACGAGAGGGAAGATTTTATGTATAAGTTGTTTGGTATCAGTTCTATATCTCAGGAATCCATTGACTATTGGGATGAATGAACTATAACAGCTTATACTACGATTACTTCGATCTGAGGGAAATAGACGAGGCAGCCGAGGAATATTTAATAGCGGCATGACAACAATATAAGGAAGGAATGATAAAAAGTACAGATGTACACTCGAACATTTGTACTTTTTTTAATCTTCATCCTATATACTTTTATCATTATCTTTGCTATAATGTGCGAAAGGGCAGAGCCAGATATATGCAAGGCAGACTGTCGTGCTTGCATGAACAGTCGGCCTTGCATATATCTGACGAGCGAAGCGACCGAGGAAAACCGGAGGTTTTTCGAGGTGCTCTGCCCGTGCATGCTATCTTGTGCTATTTAGTCCTCAAAAAAGCGTTTTTCCAAGGGATACTTCGTAATGTGACTTTTGCCTTTCTGGATTCGTAATGGAGTCCTATAAGGCTATTATTTTGACATTTTCGTTACGAATGATTTTTTTGAGGGTGGCTGATATTGAACATATCAAAAGTCACAAAGGAGCACCCTCCGGGTATACCATTATGCCCTGAAAAGACGGGCAAATCTAAGGAGAAGATTTTGCTATGGATAAATTCGTTTTAAAGGCTCCGTATCAGCCTACAGGCGATCAGCCGCAGGCGATCGAGGCGCTTGTAAAGGGGTTCAGGGAAGGCAATCAATGCCAGACTTTACTAGGGGTTACGGGTTCTGGAAAGACGTTTACGATGGCCAACGTGATCGAGCAGTTGCAGAAACCCACACTGGTTATCGCCCATAATAAAACACTGGCCGCTCAGTTGTATGGAGAATTCAAGGAGATGTTCCCTGATAACGCGGTGGAGTACTTTGTCTCCTACTACGACTACTACCAGCCGGAGGCCTACGTTCCCGCCTCAGACACCTACATCGCCAAGGACTCGTCCATCAACGAGGAGATCGACAAGCTGCGGCTTTCCGCTACGGCCTCTCTTGTGGAGCGAAAAGACGTGATCGTGGTGTCCAGCGTGTCCTGTATCTACGGACTGGGCGAACCAATGAATTTTGAGAAGATGATGGTTTCTCTGCGTCCGGGGATGGAAAAAGACCGGGACGAGGTGCTGCGCCAGCTGATCGATATCCAGTACGATCGCAATGAGATGGATTTCAAGCGGGGAACCTTCCGGGTGCGGGGGGATGTGGTGGAGATCATCCCGGCCAATGAGGCGGATACCGCTGTGCGGGTAGAGTTTTTTGGGGACGAGATCGACCGGATCACCCAGATTGACGTGCTTACCGGCGAGATCAAGGGAGAGCTGGAGCATGTGGCCATCTTCCCGGCCTCCCACTATGTGGTTCCGGCGGAGCAGATCCGGCGGGCAGCGGACGCCATTGAAGAAGAACTGGAGGAGCGGGTCCGGTATTTCAAGTCCGAGGACAAGCTTCTGGAGGCTCAGCGGATCGCGGAGCGCACCAATTTTGATATCGAGATGTTAAAAGAGACGGGATTCTGTTCCGGCATTGAGAATTACTCCCGGCATCTGTCCGGGCTTAAGCCGGGACAGCCGCCCTATACGTTGATGGATTTCTTCAAGGATGATTTCCTGATCATCATTGACGAGTCTCACAAGACCATCCCTCAGATCAGCGGGATGTACCACGGGGACCGTTCCCGGAAGACCACCCTGGTGGACTACGGTTTCCGGCTTCCCTCGGCTTTGGATAACCGGCCGCTGAATTTCCAGGAATTTGAGGAGCGTATTGATCAGATCCTGTTTGTGTCAGCCACTCCGGGCCCCTACGAGGCGGAGCATGAGCTTCTGAGGGCTGAGCAGGTGATCCGTCCCACCGGGCTTCTGGATCCCCGGGTGGAGGTGCGCCCGGTGGAGGGTCAGATCGACGATCTGGTGGCGGAAGTGAAGAAAGAGACAGAGAAGAAGAACAAGATCCTGATCACCACCCTGACCAAGCGGATGGCGGAGGATCTGACCGATTATATGAAGGAGTTGGGGATCCGGGTGCGGTATCTCCACTCCGATATCGACACTCTGGAGCGGACCCAGATCGTGCGGGACATGCGGCTGGATGTGTTTGACGTGCTGGTGGGGATCAACCTTCTGCGGGAGGGCCTGGACATCCCGGAGATTACCCTGGTGGCCATCCTGGACGCGGACAAGGAGGGATTCCTGCGTTCCGAGACGTCTCTCATCCAGACCATCGGTAGGGCGGCGAGAAACGCGGAGGGCCATGTGATCATGTACGCGGATACTATCACAGATTCCATGCGCCTGGCGATCCGGGAGACGGAGCGCCGCCGCAAGGTGCAGATGGAATACAATGAAGCTCATGGGATCACGCCCCAGACCATCAAGAAGAGCGTCCGGGACCTGATCTCCATTTCCAGGAAGGTGGCGGCGGAAGAGCTGCGGATGGAGAAGGATCCGGAGTCTATGAGTCCCAAGGAGCTGGAGAAGCTGATTCAGGATGTGACGAAACAGATGAAGAAAGCAGCGGCGGAACTGAACTTCGAAGCGGCGGCAGAACTGCGTGACAAGATGGTGGAGCTGAAGAAGCTGCTGAAAGAATAGATAGCAGGGAAAGGACAACGATCATGGAAGAAAAGGACAGCAGAAAATATATCAAGATCCGGGGGGCCAACGAGCATAACCTGAAGAATATCGATCTGGATATTCCCAGAAATGAACTGGTGGTCCTGACCGGTCTCTCCGGATCCGGGAAATCCTCTCTGGCTTTCGATACCATTTACGCGGAAGGGCAGAGGCGCTACATGGAATCTCTGTCTTCTTACGCGCGCCAGTTCCTGGGACAGATGGAGAAGCCGGATGTGGAGAGCATCGAGGGGCTTTCCCCGGCCATTTCCATTGACCAGAAGTCCACCAACCGCAATCCCCGTTCTACAGTGGGCACGGTGACGGAGATTTATGACTATTTCCGTCTCCTTTATGCACGGGTGGGAATCCCCCACTGCCCCAACTGCGGCAAGGAGATCAAGAAGCAGACGGTGGATCAGATGGTGGACCAGATCATGGAACTGCCGGAGCGGACCAAGATCCAGCTTCTGGCGCCGGTGGTGCGGGGGAGGAAAGGAACCCACGCCAAGCTTCTGGAGCGGGCCAGGAAGAGCGGCTATGTGCGGGCCCGTATTGATGGAAATCTGTATGAGCTCTCAGAGGAGATCCACCTAGACAAAAACATCAAGCACAACATTGAGATCATCGTGGACCGTCTGGTGGTGAAGCCGGGCATTGAAAAAAGGCTTACCGACTCCATTGAGGATGTGCTTCATCTGGCGGAAGGGCTGATGACGGTGGACGTGATCGACGGGGAGCCCATTAATTTCAGCCAGAGTTTCTCCTGCCCGGACTGCGGGATCAGTATTGCGGAGATCGAGCCAAGAAGCTTTTCCTTCAACAACCCCTTCGGGGCCTGCCCGGAATGTTTTGGTCTGGGTTATAAGATGGAATTTGACGAGGATCTGATGATCCCGGACAAGAGCCTGAGCATTTCCCAGGGCGCCATCACCGTGCTGGGGTGGCAGTCCTGTACAGATAAGAAGAGCTTTACCTATGCCCTTCTGGACGCGTTGAGCCAGGAGTACGGATTCTCCCTGGACACGCCTTTTCAGAAATATCCCAGGAAGATCCAGGATCTTCTGATCCACGGCACCGGCGGACGGGAAGTGAAGGTCCACTATCGGGGCCAGCGGGGGGAAGGAGTCTATGACGTAGCCTTCGAGGGACTGATCAAAAATGTAGAGCGCCGGTACCGGGAGACGGCCTCGGAGACCATGAAGGCGGAATACGAAGAGTTCATGCGCATCACCCCCTGCCACAAGTGCGGCGGCCAGCGGCTGAAGCCGGAGGCCCTGGCGGTGACGGTAGGAGGGAAGAATATCGCCGAGGTGACGGCTCTTTCTGTGGAAAAGCTGCAGGGATTCCTGCAGAAGCTGAAGCTGAACAAGCAGCAGATGCTGATCGGAGGCCAGATCTTAAAAGAGATCCAGGCCCGGACCAGGTTCCTGATGGACGTGGGGCTTGACTATCTGACGCTGTCAAGAGCCACCGGCACCCTGTCCGGCGGAGAGGCCCAGCGGATCCGGCTGGCCACTCAGATCGGCTCCGGACTGGTGGGGGTTGCCTACATTCTGGATGAGCCCAGCATCGGCCTTCATCAGAGGGACAATGACAAACTTCTCGCCACCCTGAAGCACCTGCGGGATCTGGGGAATTCGGTCCTGGTGGTGGAGCATGACGAAGATACTATGCGGGAGGCGGACTATATCGTAGACATCGGTCCCGGCGCGGGAGAGCACGGGGGAGAAGTGGTGGCCGCCGGGACGGCTCAGGAGATCATGGCTAATCCGGATTCCATCACCGGCGCTTACTTAAGCGGCAGGAAGAAGATCCCGGTGCCGGATCACCGGGCTGTGCCCTCAGGGTGGCTTAAGGTGACCGGGGCCAGGGAAAATAACCTGAAGAATATTGACGTGAAGATCCCTCTTGGGATCATGACCTGTGTTACCGGCGTTTCCGGATCCGGGAAGAGCTCCCTGATCAACGAGATCGTGTACAAGCGGCTGGCAAGGGAACTGAACCGGGCCCGGACCATCCCCGGGAAGCACAAGGATATCAAGGGGATGGAGCAGCTGGACAAGGTGATCGCCATCGACCAGTCTCCCATCGGGCGGACGCCCCGGTCCAATCCTGCCACGTATACCGGCGTCTTCGACCTGATCCGGGATCTTTTCGCGGCCACGCCGGACGCCAAGGCCAGAGGCTACAAGAAGGGCCGGTTCAGTTTCAACGTGAAGGGCGGCCGCTGCGAGGCCTGCAGCGGGGACGGCATCCTGAAGATCGAGATGCATTTCCTGCCGGACGTGTACGTGCCCTGTGAGGTTTGTCACGGGAAACGGTATAACAGGGAGACTTTGGAGGTAAAATACAAGGGAAAGAGCATTTACGACGTGCTGAACATGACGGTGGAGGAAGCCCTTCACTTCTTCGACCATGTGCCCAGCATCCGGAGAAAGATGGAGACCCTCTATGACGTGGGGCTTTCCTACATCCGGCTGGGGCAGCCTTCCACAGAGCTCTCCGGAGGAGAGGCCCAGCGGATCAAGCTGGCTGCGGAGCTGAGCAAGCGGAGCACCGGGAAGACCATCTACATCCTGGACGAGCCCACCACCGGACTTCATTTTGCCGATGTGCACAAGCTGACGGAGATCCTTCACCGCCTGGCGGCGGACGGCAACACGGTGATCGTGATCGAGCACAACCTGGATGTGATCAAGACGGCGGACTATATCATTGATATGGGGCCGGAAGGCGGCGACGGCGGCGGAACGGTGATCGCCCAGGGAACGCCGGAGGAAGTGGCGGACTGTCCCCGGTCCTACACGGGGAAATACATCCGCGCAATGCTCGACAGATAGGGCGTTTTTCCGACATGCGTGCAGTCCGTTTCAGAAAGAATTAAGGAATAAGGGGTTTCCATTTTCCCCAAATATGCTTATAATAGGATTTCAGGAACCCGGAGTGTAGACGCAGTCCGGGTTTCAGACAAAAGAAGAGATTTGATGAAGAAGATGATAAATAAGACAGATCGCAGGACGGAAGGGGAATTGTAAATGTCGGTAGATATTGGAATTGATCTGGGGACAGCCAGCGTCCTTGTCTATGTGCGGGGCAAGGGCGTGATCTTAAAGGAACCGTCGGTAGTGGCATTTGACCGGGATACCAACGCCATCAAGGCCATCGGGGAGGAGGCCCGCCTTATGCTGGGCAGGACCCCGGGGAATATTGTGGCTATCCGGCCTTTGAGACAGGGCGTGATCTCCGATTATACCGTGACGGAGAAGATGATCAAATATTTTGTCCAGAAGGCCATGGGCAAGCGGACGTTCAAGAAGCCAAGGATCAGCATCTGTGTGCCAAGCGGTGTCACAGAGGTTGAGAGAAAGGCGGTAGAGGAGGCCACCTACGCGGCGGGAGCCCGGGAGGTGAACCTGATCGAGGAACCAGTGGCGGCGGCCATCGGCGCAGGCATTGATATCTCCAGGCCCTGCGGCAATATGATCGTGGACATCGGCGGCGGCACCACGGATATCGCGGTGATCTCCCTGGGGGGAACGGTGGTGAACACCTCCATTAAGCTTGCCGGGGACGACTTTGAAGAGGCCATTGTGCGGTATATGCGCAAGAAACATAATCTGCTGATCGGCGAGCGCACCGCGGAGGATATCAAGATCAAGATCGGGACCACCTATCCGCTGATCGAAGAAGAAGCGGTGGAGGTGCGGGGCAGGAACCTGGTCACCGGCCTGCCTAAGACGGTGACGGTCACATCTTCCGAGACGGAGGAGGCTCTGCGGGAGACCACCGGACAGATCGTGGAGGCGGTGATCGGCGTGCTGGAGCGCACACCGCCGGAGCTTTCCGCGGATATCCTGGACCGGGGGATCGTTCTCACCGGAGGCGGTTCCATGCTCCGGGGACTGGAGGAACTGATCGAGGAGCGGACAGGCATCAACACCATGACCGCGGAAGATCCCATGAAGGTAGTGGCCATCGGGACAGGGCAGTTTGTGGAATTTATGAGCGGACGGAAAGAATACTGATGAGATAAATGGAAACGATCAAAGGATATGTAGAGCACATCGTGTACCGCAATGAGGACAACGGGTACACGGTATTCAATCTGAATAATGAAGATGGGGATCTGACCTGTGTGGGGAAGTTCCACTACATTGAGGAGGGAGAACTTCTGGAACTGACCGGAGAGTTCATTGTCCACAAGATGTACGGGACCCAGCTCCAGGTGGACAGCGCGAAGCTGTGCGAACCGGAAGATCTGATGTCCATCGAGCGTTATCTTGGCTCCGGCGCCGTCAAAGGCGTGGGAGCCGCTTTGGCTGGGCGGATCGTGAAGAAGTTCCGGGAAGACACCTTCCGGATCATCGAGGAGGAACCGGAGAGACTGGCGGAGATCAAGGGGATCAGCGAGCGCAAGGCCCGGGAGATCGCCGTTCAGGTGGAAGAGAAGAAAGAAATGCGCCAGGCTATGATCTTCCTGCAGAAATACGGGATCACCACGGCGCTGGCAGTGAAGATCTATCAGCACTACGGGGCCAATGTGTACCGGATCATCGAGGAGAACCCTTACCAGCTGGCGGACCAGGTGGCGGGGGTGGGCTTCAAGACCGCCGACGAGATCGCGGCCCGGGTGGGGATCCATACGGACTCTGACTACCGCATCCGCAGCGGCATTTTCTATACTCTTCTCCAGAGCGTGGGGGAGGGTCATGTCTATCTCCGACAGGGGGATCTGCTGGCACGGGCGGGAAACCTGCTGGGGGTGCAGATCGAACATATTGAGAAATACCTGATGGATCTGGCCATGGAGAAAAAGGTGGTCATGAAGGAAGGGGCGGACGGAACCCGGGTCTATGCCGCCCACTACTATTACCTGGAATTGAACACAGCCAAGATGCTCCATGACCTGAACATCCGCTGTCAGGTGGACGAGGAGGCGCTTTCCCGCCGGATCGGAGCCATTGAAGAGAACGCGGGGCTTGCCCTGGACGAGATGCAAAGGAAAGCAGTGGCGGAGGCGGCCCGCCGGGGGATCCTGATCCTCACCGGAGGACCGGGGACCGGGAAGACTACCACCATCAATGCCATGATCCATTTCTTCCAGAGTGAGGGGATGGATATCCTTCTTGCGGCGCCCACCGGGCGGGCAGCCAAGCGGATGACAGAGGCCACCGGCTATGAGGCCCAGACCATCCACCGCCTGCTGGAGGTGAACGGCAATCCGGAGGAAGAAGGACGGGGCGGATTTAACAGGAATGAAGAGAATCCGCTGGAGACGGATGTGCTGATCATCGACGAGATGTCCATGGTGGATCTGCCGCTGATGCACGCGCTTTTGAAGGCGGTGATCCCGGGCACCCGTCTGGTCCTGGTGGGAGATCGGAATCAGCTGCCCAGCGTGGGGCCGGGAAGTGTGCTGAAGGACCTGATTGATTCCCATTGTTTCCCGGTGGTGATGCTGACCCGGATCTTCCGGCAGGCCGGGGAGAGTGACATTGTCATCAATGCCCATAAGATCAACCGGGGAGAAGAGGTGACCCTGGACAACAAGAGCCGGGACTTCTTCTTCCTGAAGCGGCAGGATCCCAATGTGATCATCAGCATCCTGATCACCCTGATCCAGAAGAAGCTTCCTCCCTACGTGGACGCCAGGCCTTATGACATCCAGGTGCTGACGCCTATGCGCAAGGGCCTTCTGGGAGTGGAGCGGCTGAACCAGATCCTGCAGCAGTATCTGAACCCGCCGGAGGAAGGAAAGCAGGAGAGGGCTTACGGAGACCGGCTGTTCCGGGAAGGGGACAAGGTGATGCAGATCAAGAACAATTACCAGCTGGAGTGGGAGATCCGCACCAGGTACGGAATGACAGTGGACAAGGGCCTTGGGATCTTCAACGGAGATATGGGGATCATCCGCCAGATCAATTCTTACGAGGAGACTCTGACGGTGGAATACGACGAGCACCGGATGGTCACTTATCCCTTCCAGCTTCTGGAGGAACTGGAACTGGCCTATGCCATTACCATACATAAATCTCAGGGGAGCGAGTACCCGGCGGTGGTGATCCCGCTGCTCCAGGGGCCGCGGCAGTTATATCACAGGAATCTTCTCTACACCGCGGTGACCCGGGCGAGAAAATGCGTTACATTAGTGGGGAGCGACGCGGTATTCCGGGAAATGATCCGCAACACAGAGGAGCGGGACCGCAATACCAGCCTGGCCGAACGGATCCGGGAATTTGAGTGAAAAAGATAAAAGCATTTTTTCTGAAGTTGCTGTGGCCGGAGGTGTGCCCTTTCTGCGGCCGGGCTTTCCGGCAGGGGATCTGCCCTTCCTGCAGGAAGAAGATCAACCGGCTTGTGGTGGAGGAGCCCCGGTGTATGAAGTGCGGTCAGCCTCTTGCCGGGAATGAGGAGGAATACTGTGCGGACTGCGGGCATACACATCATTACTATGACAGGGGATACGGCCTGTGGCTTCACAGGAAGCCGGTGAGCGACTCCATTTACCGGTTTAAATTCCACAATCAGCGAGCGTTTGGGGCTTATTATGCCCGGGAGCTTGCGGGCCGGTTTGAACAGGAGCTCTATAGATGGGCGCCGGATTTTCTGGTTCCGGTGCCTTTGCATCCTAAGAAAGAGCGGCAGAGAGGCTACAACCAGGCGCTGATCCTGGCCCGGGAGCTTGGACGTCTCACCGGGATCCCTGTGGCAGATAAGCTGCTGCGAAGAGTGCGGTATACCACGCCTCAGAAGAAGCTAGGGCACCGGGCCCGGCGGCAGAATCTTCACGGCGCTTTCCAGGCCTCAGAAGGGGTAAGGGGAGCGGTCATCGTGCTGGTGGACGACATTTACACCACCGGGAATACCATCAGCGGGGCGGCAAAAGCACTGAAAGAGGCAGGGGTGGAAAAAGTCTATTTTTTGACTATAAGTATTGGACAAGGATACTGAGATTTGTTATACTAAAAATGATGGTTAAATCACGAAAATTAGATTTTGAGGTGTGTCATGTTAGACGAGCAGAAAATAAAACTGATGACCAAGCTTGCTTTCTATGAGAAGAGAGAAGGAAAGGAAGATTTTAAGATCAGTGAATATTACCGGAAGGATTATGTGTCCCTCCATGTGATCTGTTCCATCCTCTGGGTGACGATCGGCTATGTCTGTCTGGGGGCGCTTCTGGTCCTGGCAGGTCTGGATTCCCTGATGAGCAAGATGTCCGCGGGACTGATCATCACCATGGGACTTGCCGCGGTGGTGGGATATTTCGTGCTGGTGATCACCTACGCGGTGGTGACCAGTCATGTGTATAACCGCAATCACAGGCAGGCGAGACAGAGGGTGAAGAAGTACAATCATAATCTGACAAGATTACTTAAGATGTATGAAAAGGAGAGGAAATAGATGGACAGTATTTTTGTGATCCGGGGTAGAGTGCAGGAGCTCTACGCTTCCCATTCCAGAATTTTTGACAAAGCGGTCCAGTTCATTGTTGCGCTGGCGGCCTTTTATCTGATCAATGACAATGTGGGATTTCTGTCGGCGGCGGCTTCGCCGGTGGCCACCCTGGCCCTGTCGATCATCTGCACCTTTTTCCCGCCGATTATCACGGTACTGGTGGCGACGGCGCTGATCCTGGCCCATATGTACGCGGTATCCCTGGGGGTACTGGCAGTGACGGCCATGGTGTTCCTGATCATGTACATTTTCTATTTCCGGCTGACGCCCAAGATGGCAATGGTAGTGCTTTTGACGCCCATCGCGTTTATGCTGAAGATTCCTTATGTGATCCCCATCGCTTATGCGCTGATGTCTACGCCTATCTGTCTTGTCGCCATCTCCTGCGGGACCATCGTCTACTATATGCTGGCCTATGTGAAGACTGCGGCCGCCGGAATGGAAGGCGAGGGAGCAGACGGCCTGATGGGGCAGATTTCCGCTTATGTGAAGCAGGTGTTCCAGAGTAAAGAGATGTGGGTGGTGATCGTAGCCTTCATCATCTGCTTCCTCCTTGTGTATACCCTGCGCCGTCAGGCTATGGACCATGCCTGGAAGATCGCCATCGGGGCGGGGGCGGTTGCCAACGTGATCCTGATCGTGATCGGGGATATCGCCCTTGGCGTACATACTTCCTATGTTTCCCTGATCCTGGGAAATGTGGCGGCAGTGATCGCGGGACTGATCCTGGAGTTGTTCTTCTTCTCCGTGGATTATGCAAGAAGTGAGAATCTTCAGTACGAGGACGACGAATACTATTATTATGTGAAGGCGGTTCCAAAGCTTTCCGTGGCCACGCCGGAGAAGACGGTGAAGCGGATCAATGAGCGGCAGGAGACGGAGATCATCGATCCAAAAGAAGTGCGGCGCAGAGCCGGGAGAGTCCGCAAGGGCGGAGCTCCCGAGAAGGGAAGGAAGGAACGCCCCATGCCGAAGAAGGGGCCGTCCGCGAAGCGGCACGATATGGAGGAGGTTGACAAGATGCTCCTCACCCAGAGCCTGAAGAACGACCTGGATCTGGGAGAATAAGATTAAGGCCAAAAGGCTGGAGAAGAAAGGAGAGGAGAGCGAATGGAACGACAGATATCAGCGTTTTTAGAGCGGGTATCCGGCTTTTATTTCCCGGAGATCCGGGTTACGGACATTCTGGAAGTTCTGATCCTCACTTTCCTCATCTATCAGATGATCATCTGGATCAAGAATACCAAGGCCTGGATGCTCTTAAAGGGAATCCTGGTCCTTGTTGTATTTATTCTGTTTGCAGCGATCTTCCAGATGAACACCATCCTCTATCTGGCAAGGAACGCGGTGACAGTCATCGCCACGGCGGCCATCGTGGTGTTCCAGCCGGAACTGAGAAGAGGGCTGGAGAAGCTGGGAGAAAAGAAATTCTTAAGTTCTGTGGTGCCGCTGGAAGTGGGGAAGGAATACCTGCGCTTCAGCGAGGAGACTCAGGACAATATCATCGACGCCTGCTATAACATGGGCCGGGTGAAGACCGGAGCTCTGATCGTGGTGGAGCAGGCCATCCGTCTGACTGAGTATGAAAGTACGGGCATCCGTATGGACTGCCTGGTTTCCATGCAGGTACTGATGAACATTTTTGAACACAACACACCCCTTCATGACGGAGCGATCATCATCCGGGGTGACCGGATCGTTTCTGCAACCTGTTATCTGCCCCTCTCTGACAATATGGGGTTGAGCAAGGATCTGGGGACCCGTCACAGAGCCGCTGTGGGCATGAGCGAGGTCAGCGATGCGCTGGTGGTGGTAGTCTCTGAGGAGACGGGAAAGGTTTCCGTAGCCCAGGGCGGACAGCTTGAGCGGGATGTGACAAGAGAGCAGCTCAGGGAGAAGCTGGAATATATCAGGAACCGTAAGACAGAGACCAGAAAGCTGGCATTCTGGCGGAAAGGAAGGCAGAGAGATGAAGACAAGGCTGATGAATAATATTGGTCTTAAGGTACTGGCCTTCCTGGCGGCAGGATTGCTGTGGCTTTTGGTGGTCAATATCGACGACCCGGTTACCAGTGCGACCTATCAGGATGTGCCGGTGACGGTGATCAATCAGGAGGTCCTGGCGGAAGAACAGCAGACCTTCCAGATCGTAGATGATACTCAGACGGTGGACGTAACAGTGACTGCCCGCCGGAAGATCCTCAACCGGATCCAGAAGGAAGATATTACAGCTACCGCGGATATGCGGGAGCTGACGCTGAAGACCCAGATCCCCATCACGGTCACCGTGGCGGGATACGATTCCGTAGAGGCAGAGGCCTATCCCCGGAATCTCCAGGTAAAACTGGAGGACGAGGAGCTGAAGAACTTCCCCATCGTGCCCAAGACTACAGGAACGGTGCGGGACGGCTATGTGCTGGGTGATATTGAGGCTGTGCCGGAAAATGTATCCATCCGCGGACCCAAGTCTGTGGTGGATCAGATCGACCGGGTGGAGGCCACCGTCAACGTGTCCGGATTATCGCAGGATGATGTGCTGACTTCCAGGCTTATGCTCTACGATGACGAGGGCGACGAGATCGACCAGTCGCTGCTGGCCAACAACCTGGGAGACAAAGGCGTTTCCGTAAGCGTGAAACTTTACCAGACCAAGAACGTGCCGATCACCTTTGACACTTCCAGGATCACGGCGGCGGAAGGATATGAATTTACAGGCATTACCTACGAGCCGGAGGAGATCCAGATCACCGGCAGTGAGAAGGCTTTAAGAAGCGTGGCTGAGATCAGGATCCCGGAAGAAGCGCTGGAGCTGTCCGGACTGACAGAGAAGACGGAGCAGGTGGTAGATATTTCCGATTATATTCCGGATGATGTAAGACTGGCGGATGAAAACGCCGGAAGCGTGGCGGTGATCATCACCGTGGAGAAGGACGGGACCAAGGCCTTTGACGTGATGCCAAGCGCAGTAATCGTCAATCACCTGTCAGAAGACCTGGTGCTGACCTATGATCAGACCGAGGCGCTGGAGATCCATGTGCGGGGGCCGAGGGAGACATTGAATTCCCTGAACCTGGAGCGGAAGGTAAGTATCGATCTGAAAGAGTATACCGAGCAGGGCTCATACACCGTTCCGGTTAATGTACAGCTTCCCGGCGACTGCGCGCTGGAAGCCGACGTCAGTGTGAAGATCGAATTACAGGAAAAAGAATAGGACGGATGCAGTTATGTTAAGACAAAAGATCAAGATCCATAACCCCACAGGGTTACATCTGCGGCCGGCGGGGATCTTCTGCAACACGGCCAGCAACTATAAATGTAAGGTTTTGTTCGAGTATGACAATACGCTGAACGCCAACGCCAAGAGCGTCCTCAGCGTTCTGGGCGCGTGTATCAAGTCCGGGGACGAGATCGTGCTGATCTGTGACGGTGAGGACGAAGAAGAGGCTATGAAAGCCATGGTGGAAGCCATCGAAAGCGGACTTGGTGAATAATTTTATTTAAAAAGGGACAGGGTTTTTTCAATCTGGGACGTGGTATTTTTGAAAATACCACGTCCCTACTTGCGAGAAGGAGAGAAATTATGATCATTGGAACACATATGTCTGTCGCGAAGGGAATCGCAGCGGCAGCGGAAAATACGGTAAAGATGCAGGCGGACACCATGCAGATCTTCAGTCGGAATCCCAGAGGTTCCGGCTATCGGGACTATGAGGCAAAGGAAGTTGAACGATTTCAGGAAATCCGCCGGAGGAGCGGCCTTGGCCCGATCCTGGCCCACGCTCCTTATACCATGAACCTGGCCAGCGATAAGGACAAGGTCTATGAATTTGCCTGCATGGTGCTTCGGGAGGATGTGGCGCGGATGGACCGACTGGGCATAGAGAATCTGGTATTCCATCCTGGCAGCCATACCGGGATCGGCGTGGAAAAAGGCATTGCAAATATCATCCGCGGCCTTGATCAGGCTATTACCGGGGAAGAGAAGATCACGATCCTCCTGGAGACCATGTCCGGCAAAGGAACTGAGATCGGAGAACGGTTTGAAGAACTGTGGGCTATCCGGGACGGGGCTGCACATCCGGAGCGGATCGGGATCT
>NZ_DBGCJQ010000091.1:0-13620 GCF_048354975.1 Massilistercora timonensis
CCAGGATATATCCCGGAAGGATAAACCAGAAGATGGAGATCCCGGTAAGTACCCGGATCATAGCAAGCCCGATGGAAGCAGACACGCCAAGAGACAGCGCCAGCGCCATGGCGTCCCCGGAGATCGCCCCGGAAGTGATCTCCTCTACCTGTTCCTTCAGTACATACACTGCCGGCTCCGCCTTTACGATAAAGTAACCGATCACCATTCCAATGGGGATCAGGACAAACCGGTAGGGAAGCCCTGCAATGGTCTCGCCCAGATAGTTTCCCGCCGGCATAAAGCCAACGTTGACTCCCGTCAGAAACAGCACCAGTCCGATATAGGTATAGACCATGCCGATCACGATCTTCAGAAGAGGCTTCTTTCTGATCTTCAGAGAGATCACCTGGAAAATGGCGAAGAACAGCACGATCGGCAGAAGAGACACCGCGATCTCCCCCATATACTCAGGGATCCCGTGGGCAAAACACTGCCACAGCCCCACTGAATCCCGGATCACCGGAAGTTCGGACGGCGTATATCCGGTATTCTCCGGCCGGTATAAAAAGCCTAAAAGCAAAACTGCCATGATCGGTCCGATGGAGCAAAGCGCCACCAGTCCGAAACTATCGTCCTCCGCATGCTTATCGCTTCGTACTGCGGCAAAACCTACGCCCAGCGCCATGATAAAGGGCACCGTCATAGGACCGGTGGTCACCCCGCCGGAATCAAACGCAACTGCAAGGAAATCATCTGGCACGAAGAAGGCCAGGAGAAAAACAAACAGATAGAACAAGATCAATAAAGAACGTAAAGTTCTGGAAAAAAGCATCCGAAGCATGGCCGCCATGAGAAAGACTCCCACCCCCAGCGCCACCGCCACGATCAGAATGGCATTGGGGATCGAGGGAACCTGCTCTGCCAGCACCTGCAGATCCGGTTCTGATATGGTAATGATAAAACCCAGAATGAAACACAGAAGCAGAACCACGCCCAGCTTCCTGGACTGAGCGATCCTGGTCCCGATCTTCTCTCCGATGGGCGACATGGCAAGCTCTGCGCCCAGGGTAAAAAACATCATGCCAACCACCAGCATCGCCGCTCCAAACAGGAACAAAAGCAGAATGCTTGGCGGGATCGGCGCGATGGTAAAACTTAACAACAATACAATCCCGATGGTAGGAAGCACTGCGATCAGCGCTTCCTTTAACTTTTCCTGAAATTTATTCTGATAAAGATCAATAACCAGTATCTCTTACACCTCCGATCAGTTCCCGGATATCCCGGATCCCAAAACGCTCCATATACGCCTCAATACCCCGGATGATCTCCAGCGTCCCCGCCGGATTCCGGAAGTTCATAGTTCCTACTGACACTGCCGCTGCCCCTGCCAGGATAAATTCCAGGGCGTCCTCTGCCGTTGCTATGCCGCCCATTCCGATCACCGGGATCTTCACCGCATGGGCTGCCTGATAGACCATCCGCACAGCCACCGGTTTGATGGCCGGTCCGGATAAGCCTCCGGTCCGGTTGGCCAGGGCGAAGGTCCTCCGGTTCACATCGATCTTCATACCGGTCAGCGTGTTGATAAGAGAGATGGCGTCCGCCCCTCCCGCCTCTGCTGCTTTGGCGATCTCCGTGATATCGGTCACATTTGGCGTCAGTTTCATGATCACCGGATGTCTGGCGATCCGCTTGATCTGGGCGGTAAGCTGCTCCACATTGGCCGCGTCCTGACCAAAAGCCAGGAATCCGGCATTCACATTGGGGCAGGAAATATTGATCTCCATCAGATCGATCTTCTCCTCTGAGAGCCGCTCCACCACTTCCAGATATTCTTCCGGCGCATGCCCGCAGACATTGACGATGATCCTGGTGTCAAACTGCTGAAGAAAAGGAAGGTCCCGCTTGCAGAACACATCCACCCCGGGGTTCTGCAGGCCGATGGCATTGAGCATGCCGCTGGCCGTCTCCGCGATCCTGGGCGTAGGATTGCCGGCCCAGGGCACATTGGCGACTCCTTTGGTCACCACCGCGCCCAGCTGGTTCAGGTCCACAAACTCACTGTATTCTTCCCCGGAACCAAAAGTCCCGGAAGCGGTCATCACCGGGTTCTTCAATTCCACCCCCGCGATCGTTACCTTTGTATTTCTCATAGTTCTACCTCCGTTGCCAGGAATACCGGACCATCCTTGCACACACGCTTATTGCGCACATTGCTGTGGCCGTCCACCTCCGTCGACTGGCAGACGCAGCCAAGGCAGGCTCCGATCCCGCAGGCCATCCGCTCTTCCAGAGAAAGATAGCAGGGAATATTTTCCGCTATAGAATACTCCTTTAACGCCCGCAGCATAGGCGTGGGCCCGCAGGCGCAGATCACATCGCCCCGAAGTCCGTTCTCCCGGATGGCGTCCAGTACATTTCCTTTCGTCCCGGCGCTTCCATCCTCGGTGGCCACATACACGTCTCCGTAAGCGTTCAGTTCCTCTGTCAGATACTGCTCATCCCGGAATCCCAGGATGATCTTCTTATCTCCGGGAAGCTCTTTGGCCAGCTCCAGCATAGGCGGGATCCCAATGCCTCCGCCCACCAGGAACAGTGTCCCTGTAAGGTCTTTGGGGAAGCCGTTCCCCAGCGGTCCCATCACTTCCACCTGATCTCCCGGTTTCAACCGGGAGAACTGTTCTGTCCCCGTACCCGGTCCTGTCACCCGGTAAACCAGACGCAGGCGCCCCTGCTCTCTATCAATCTCACAGATACTGATGGGACGGGGAAGCAGTTTTGTCCCGTCTCCGGTATACACCGACAGAAATTGTCCCGGGCCTGCCGCCCGGGCGATCTCTTCTGTCTGGATCCACAGGCTGTAGATATCCGCGGCGATCTGCTCCTGGGAACATACCACCGCATATTCCTTGTATTTGCTCATGCTGCACTCCTTTTTTGTGATTCTCTATCCTCTGCTCTCCAGCGCCTCCTGGATATCTTTCCGCATATCCAGGACCGCCTCTCTGGAAGCCTCGCCAAACTGCTCTGCTCCAAAAGAGGCATATTTCTCCTGCTGCCAGGCGGCGATGATCCCTCTGGAGGAATTGATGATGGCTCCCAGGCCGTCTTCATTGAAGAAATGTACCAGGTCTTTGCCCTTTCCTCCCTGGGCTCCGTAGCCGGGCACCAGGATATAGGCTTTGGGCATGATCTTGCGCAGCACCTTACCCATCTCTGGATAGGTGGCTCCTACCACTGCGCCCACATAACTGTACTCTTTGCCCATCAGCTCCGCTCCCCAGGCGGCCACCTTCTCGCCCACCAGCTCATAGAGGGGACGGCCCTGGATCTGCTGATCCTGGAATTCGCCGCTGGAGGGATTGGAAGTCTTCACAAGGACAAAGACGCCCTTCTTCTCTTCTTTGCACACATCCAGGAAAGGATTCACTCCGTCAGACCCAAGATAGGGATTCACGGTTACAAAGTCCTCCCCCAAGGGCACATACTCTTTACTTCCTACTTTCACCCGTCCCAGATGTCCTACCGCATAGGCTGCGGACGTAGAACCAATGTCTCCACGCTTGATGTCGCCGATCACCACCAGTCCCTTTTCCTGGCAGTACTGCACCGTCTTCTGGAAAGCCATAAGTCCCGGGATCCCGAACTGCTCATACATGGCGATCTGCGGCTTTACCGCCGGGATCAGATCCCAGGTCTTGTCCACGATCTCCTTGTTAAACTGCCAGATGGCTTCCGCCGCGCCCTCCAGTGTCTCTCCGTACTGGGCAAAAGCTTTTTGCTGCACCTGTTCCGGCACATATTTCAACATCGGGTCCAGGCCTACCACGATAGGCGCTCCGGTTTCTTTTATCTTCTCCACTAAACGATCGATCACTTCTCTCTCCTCCTGCTGTTAGTTTTTCTCATAGACCACCTGGCCGTCCACCAGGGTATATCTTACCTCACCCCAGACTTCCCGGCCGTGGAAGGGGGTATTCTTCCCTTTGGAGACAAAGGTCTCCCGGTCGATCTTATAACATTTCCCGGGATCAAAGACCACCAGGTCCGCCGTCTTTCCCTCCGCCACAGAACCTTTGTCTGAAAGCCCCAGGATCCTGGCCGGCCCGGCGCTCATCTTGTCCGCCATATCCAGGATACTTAAGATCCCCGGCTTCACCAGTTCCGTATAGGTAAGGGCTGCGGATGTCTCCAGTCCCACGATCCCAAAGGGGGCCTTTGCCATGGACTGTTGCTTCTCTTTGGCCCCGTGAGGCGCATGGTCGGTGGCGATCACGTCCATGATCCCCTCCCGCAGGCCCCGTCTCAGTTCCTCCACATCCTGCCTGCTCCTTAAGGGCGGATTCATCTTGTAATCTGCATCATCTCCCGGGATGTCACCGGAAGTCAGGATAAAGTGATGGGGACACACTTCTGCCGTCACAGGAAGTCCCGCCTTCTTGGCCAGCTCCACCATCTTCACACTGTCTGCCGTAGAGCAATGGCACAGATGAAGCTTCACCCCGGTCTCCTTGGCCAGCAGGATGTCCCGGGCCACGATCACATCCTCCACGGAATTGGTGATCCCTTTCATCCCCAGGCGTTTTGCATTCTCATCAGCGTTCATCACGCCGCCTTCCACCATGTTGATATCCTCGCAGTGAGCAAATACGGTCATTCCCTGGTCTCTGGCAATCTTCATCGCCTGGCGGTAGAGACTTGCGTTCATCACGGATTTCCCGTCCTCACTGAGCCCCACGCAGCCGGCATGGGCCATTCCCTCAATATCGGACAGTTCTTCTCCCTTCTGCCCCCGGGTCACGGCTCCCAGCTGAAGCACATGGGCCGGCGATTCCTTGGCCGCACGCTCTGTAACCGTCTTATATTTCTCCCTGTCATCAATGGGAGGAAGGGTATTGGGCATAGCCACCACCGTGGTCACCCCGCCTTTCACCGCGGCCTGTCCGCCGGTAGCCAGGGTCTCCTTATACTCCAGTCCCGGATCCCTCAGATGTACATGAAGATCGATAAATCCAGGCAGCACATAACAGCCTTCCGCCTCCAGCACACGGGCTTCCTCTTCCCGGATCTCAGGCGCGATCCGCAGGATCTTTCCTTCCTCAACCAGGACATCTGCCTTCTGCACCGTTCCTGCGGCAGGATCCACAACCTGTCCATTTCGAATCAGAATCTGCATAGTCTTTCCTTTCCGCGCATTTCGCGCTAAACCATAGTTTATTTTAGCATATGGCCAAAAAAAAAGGAATGCCTCTTTTGACATTCCCTTTTCCCTGGCTTTGATCCTCTTACGGAGCCATCTCATTTTGCAGCGTTTCCACTGCCCGGTCAAGCTGATTGTCTGCTTCCGGGTCATTTTCATCCCGCTGATACGTCACTTCTACATCCGGGGTGATCCCCTCCCCGTCGATATTCCTTCCATTGGGGGTGAAATACTCCGCCACCGTCAGTTTCAGGCTGGTGCCGTCCTTCAGGTCATAGATGGTCTGCACCACCCCTTTCCCGTAGGTCTTCGTCCCTACGATCTGGCCGATCCCATAGTCCTGGATGGCTCCTGCGTAGATCTCCGAGGCGCTGGCGCTGTTCCCGTCCACCAGGACTGCCAGCGGAACCTGTACTTCCTGCGCCTCATCAGAAGTAAACTCCTGCCGGTTCCCGTCCTTGTCTTCTGTATAGACGATCAGTCCTTCCGGGAGCATGAGATCCAGGATCTCACAGACGGTGTCAAGATTGCCGCCCGGATTTCCCCTGAGATCCACGATCAGTCCCTCCATTCCCTGAGCCGTCAGTTCTGCCAGACCTTCCCTATACTGCTCCAGGGTCACGCTGTCGAACTCCGAAATGGCCAGATATCCAATCTCATCCTCCAGCATCCGGGTCTTCACCGTCTCCGCCTGGATGGTATCCCTGGTTATGGTAAGCGTAACCTCTTCCCGTTCTTCTCCCCGAAGGACGGTGATCTCCACGGTGGTCCCCTTCTCTCCCTTGATACTTCCGGAGATCTCTTCAAGGGCCATGCCAGACACATCCCGGCCCTCCACCTGGTAAATGATATCTCCGTCTTTCATCCCTGCCTTCATGGCAGGAGAATCCTCATACACACTGGAAGCTGTAGTAACCCCGGTATCCAGGTTCTGGGTAAGCACCACTCCGATCCCCCCATACTCTCCCTGGGTGGTCTCCATCAGCGCGCTGGTCTGCTCCTCATCATAATATGCTGAGTAAGGGTCTCCAAGCGCCCCTACATATCCCTGGCAGATCCCGGTCTGAAGGGCGTCCTCATCCACTTTCCCGATATACTCCTTCTGGATCAGGGCCTGGATCCCGGAGAGTTTCTCCTTTGTCTCCTGGGATACTGCCTCCTCTTTGCTAAGGAAAGGAAGTCTTCCTGCGCAGGACACAAGCCCAAGTCCCAACAATACAGCGAGGGCGCCGCACAGCGCCCCCTGCCAAAATCTCTTTTGATGTCTCATATTCTATCCATCCTGTCTACAGATAAGCCAGCGGGTTTCTTGCCACACCGCCGTCCATCACCTGGAAATGCAGATGAGGGCCGGTAGAATTCCCGGTGCTTCCAACCGCCGCAATATTCTGGCCCTTGCTGACCTTCTGACCTGCATGTACATAAAGCTTCAGACAATGCATGTAGTAGGTCTGCAGACCATTTCCGTGATTGATCACGATCCAGTTGCCTTCAGCCCCGCTGTAACCGGCAGTGGTAACGGTACCGCTGGCCGCCGCATAGATAGGCGTTCCGGCCGCCGCCGCATAATCAATCCCCTTATGGTTGCTGCTGGCTCCCGCCATCGGCTGCTTTCTTGGTCCAAAATAACTGGAGATCCGGCTGTATCCCGGGCAGGGATGAGTGAACATCCCGTTGCCGCTGACAACGGAAGCACCCGCGCTTCCGGAATAGGAAGAAGCCTTTTCCCGCTGCTTCCGCTCCGCCGTCTCCACCGCCTTCTTCAGTTTCTTAAGATCCGCAGACATCTCGCCGATCTCGGTATCCTTTTCATCAATAAGCGTCTCAATGGTATCCTGCTTCTCGATCAGGTCATTCTGCATGGCCTCGATCTCATCGTACTCTTCCTGAAGCTTTTCTTCCTGCGCTTCCACCTCAGCCACGATATCCTGGAATTTCTTCAGCATATCCCGGTCATATTCAGAAATCGTGGAAATATACTCCGCCTTGTTCAGAAAATCTGTAATATCCTTGGACTCCAGCAGGACCGCTATGAGTTGGCCGCTGCCATTCTCATACATATATTTGATCCGCTTCTTCATGCTTTCATACTGGTCGTTCTCATCGACCTGAGCCTGGGCCAGTTCTTCCTCTTTTACCGCCAGCTCGGCTTCCTTGGCCTCGATCTTCTCAGAGATCTCCTCCATGTCGGCCATGATCCCCTCCAGCTTCTGGGAGAGTTCTTTCTTCTCCTGCTCAGCGGCAGCTTTTTCCTTCTCCAGGTCCTGTAATTGCTCCCTCTTCTCCTGGAGACCGGTCGCCTCTACCTGGAACGTCATTCCCAGACAAAGTGTCAATACGCATAAAATACTGATGATCCTCTTTCCTCGCATCCTATGTACCCCCGTAAATAAAACCCCTTAATCTTATACTCTTGCAAATTACACTCTTAAATGTTTCCGAATCGTCATGAAACTTCCCAGGAATCCGATTCCCACTCCCAGCGCGATCCCAATAGGAAGCAGCGTCCGATAAACTGTGGTGACCGGAAGGAAGTCGATAATATTTCTAAGAAGACTGAATCTGGTCATGATGTATTCCACTGCCCGGCCGTACATGAAGTACAGAAGAACCAGCGGGATCAGCGCGCCGATGACTCCGATCAACAGACCCTCGAATATAAAAGGTGCCCGGACAAATCCATCTTTGGCGCCGATATATTTCATAATGGCAATCTCTTCTCTACGCACGGTAACACCCATGGTAACCGTATTGCTGATCAGGAAGACGGATACCACCAGAAGGATCAGGATGATGGCTGCGGAAACATATCCCACCAGTCGGTTCACGCTGGTCAGCGTATCCGCTACTACATCCGACTTCTTCACGCCTTCGTTCTCCCCATCATCGGGCCGGACACCGGGAAGACTTTTGGCCAGAGCCACCACGTCGTCCTGCTTGGATACGTCAGACAGATAAACCTCATAGTTGTCTGATGTGGCCAGCGGATTGTCATTGGCAAATCCTTCCGCCGCTTCCTCCGAACCGCCGAAGTAAGTCTCGCTGAAGCTCTCCCATGCTTCATCCGCGCTGACATAGGTCACACTTAAGACCCCGTCCGCATCGGCCAGCGTATCTCCGATCTCATCTTTCTGTGCCTGTGTGGCGTTCTCATCAAAGAAAACGGTGATCGCCACACTTTCCTCCGCCTTCTCTACAATATAATTGAAATTGAGCACGATAGAATAAAAAAGTCCAAACAAGAAAATACATGCTGCCATCGTAGCAATGGAGGCAATAGAAAACATCTTGTTTCTTCCTATGTTCTTCACGCCCTGTTTCATCGAATATCCAACTGTACTTATCCTCATTATTTATACCCACCTTTTTTCT
Source organism: Massilistercora timonensis (assembly GCF_048354975.1). Taxonomy (NCBI): domain Bacteria; kingdom Bacillati; phylum Bacillota; class Clostridia; order Eubacteriales; genus Massilistercora; species Massilistercora timonensis. Next base: position 8,558 of record NZ_DBGCJQ010000091.1, read on the forward strand.
CGTCGCTGACAATGACCCCCTTTTTCATTGTGACAACGCGCTTTTGCATCTCGTTTACGATCTCCTGGTTATGTGTTACTACAAGGACTGTGGTCCCTCTCTCATTGGCCTCCTCCAGGAGCTTCATGATCTCCCAGGAATTGGTCGGGTCCAGGTTTCCCGTAGGCTCATCCGCCAGAAGGATGGCCGGCTCGTTTACGATCGCCCTGGCGATCGCCACTCTCTGCTGCTCGCCTCCTGAGAGCTCCTTCGGGAATGATTTGTATTTCTGTGCCAGTCCAACCAGAGAAAGGGCTGCCGGCACTTTCTTCTTGATCACTCTTGTGGGGACCTCGGTCACCCGCTGAGCGAAGGCTATATTCTCATAGATGTTCCGATCCTTCAGAAGACGGAAATCCTGGAATACAACTCCCAGTCTCCTCCGGTACATCGGGATCTTACGGTGTTTCATCCGGTTTAAGTTCTGACCATTGACAATGATGGTCCCTGACGTGGGCTCCAACTCCTTCATGATCAGACGGATCAGCGTGGATTTTCCGGAACCGCTGTCGCCTACAATGAAAACAAACTCCCCTTTCTCCACCTTCAGGCTCACGCCGTTCAGGGCTGCGATCCCTTTGGAATACTCCTTTGTAACGTCTTTTAATTCAATCATATGCTCCTCCTAATTACTAATACTCCAGTGACTCCATATACTTCATATATTTCACCACCATAAGGGCGATCTTGAAAGTAATGGCATCTTCAAAGACACGCAGGTCAAGACCCGTGCTCTTCTGAAGTTTGTCCAGACGGTATACCAGGGTGTTCCTGTGGATATACAGCTGTCTGGATGTCTCTGACACGTTCAGATTGTTCTCGAAGAATTTGTTGATGGTCGTCAACGTCTCTTCATCAAAATCATCCGGTGATTTCCCCTCAAATATCTCACGAATGAACATTTTGCAAAGCGGCACGGGAAGCTGGTAGATCAAACGCCCGATCCCGAGCTCACTGAACGCAATGACATTTTTCTCACTAAAAAATATCTTCCCTACATCGAGGGCCAGCTTTGCTTCTTTATAAGATTTGGACACCTCCTTGATATCATTGATAACTGTTCCATAGGCGATGTGGATCTCTTCTTCCCCGTCATTCTTCAGGATCTCATAGAAATTCTGAGCTGCCTTCTCCAGCTCGGCAGGTCCGTCCTGGTCCTCCAGCTCTTTGACGACGATCACATTCTTCTCATCCACTGCCGTGACAAAATCCTTGACCTTATTTCCCAAAAGTCCCCGCATATTGTCGAGAGCGCTGGAATCTTTTTCATGTTTTGTCTCAATAATAAAGATAACACGTCTGACTTCTGTGTCAATATGTAATTTTTTGGCACGGTTATAAATATCCACCAGAAGCAGGTTATCCAACAGGAGATTCTTGATGAAATTATCCTTGTCGAACCGCTCCTTGTAAGCCACCAGCAGGTTCTGGATCTGGAAGGCCGCGATCTTTCCTACCATATAGACGTCATCGCTTCCACCGTTGGCCAGAAGCACATATTCCAGCTGATGGTCGTCAAAGATCTTAAAGAACTGATAGCCCTGGACAACCTGGCTGTCCGCCGGCGATCCCACGAAAGATACCACTTCTTCCTCATAATCCTCCTGCTCTGCAAATGTACTGGCAAGAGATTTCCCGTCCGTATCCATGACACAAAAATCAATTCTTGTGATCCCTTTCAATCCTTCAATTGTATTTTGAAGTATTTGATTAGATATCATATGCCATCTCCTCCACTCGATACAATATGCATTTTTCACAACAAAGGAAGGATTTCTTTTGTCAAAATGCATACTTCAGAATTTATCTTAATATATTTTTACCAAAAAAGAAAGAGGAAATTACGTTTTTTTGTTAATTTCCCCTTTTTTTCACATGCCATTTTTCAATTTCCTTTTTGAAGATCATTTTTACAAGGAACTGGCTGAACCTGCCTTTTCCAAATCCCCTGTTCCTGGCCGGGAGCATCCCGGCGCCAAGGCCCATCCAAAGTCCGGCATTGATAAGCGTCCGGTTCTCTATGATAAATTCTTCCTGCAATGGCGGTGCAAGGACCGATAACACACAGTCTACTTCTCCGCCGTTGATGGCGTTGACCAGCATGTCGTCCGCACGGTTTTGGGCGGAAACCTTCGCCATGCCCACGATCTCGATCCCGCCGTAGGCCCGCTCCAGGTAATCATACAATTCCTGCCCGTCCTCCTCCGACTCCACCAGAAGATAGATCCTTCTGTGGTTCTTGTGAAGATAGCGCAGAAACATTCTCAGGAACACCTGATTCTCTGTCTCCTGCAGATACTTCCGGCTCTCGATCCCGGCCGCTTCCAGGATCATCCCGTCCCCGGCCAGCACCAGGTCAAGCTGATCGAATATCTTGCGCCTCTCTGCCGCTTCTTCCTGCCGCATAAGTGCATCCACGGTCAGGAGATCAATAGTGTTCACCGGCTCCGATGCCAGATATTCCACCGCCTTCTTCATGGCTTCCTTGGCTGTGCAGTTGTCGATCTCAATATCTAAAACATTGATCTTAGCATTCATGTTCCCACCTGCTATCGTTCTTTACCAGCTTTCCGATTATAGCAAACAGGCGGTTTGTTTTCAATATTTCTAACAAAATGTTCACAGTTCTTAATATTTTTGTTAATTTTTACTCACAGCGCGCTTCCTCCTGGCAAGCAGACCTCCGATCCGCCCGGTCTCCTTGGAAGACAGGGAACGCCAGCCCTCCTCCAGCACCTGGTCCAGAAGGCCCAGTTCTTCCGCGATCTCGTATTTCATCTTCTCCTCCCGGGTCAGTTCCTCCAACCGGATCGGTCTGTCTTTCTTTCCAGCCATCTTACATACCCCTTTCTTTTTCTGGAGTATGAACAGAAAAGCCTGGAATTATTCACGATATCCGGATAATTCCAGGCTTATGGCCTTCTCTTCTATATTAAAGCCGGTGGTCCCCATGTCTTTCCCGGGTCCCCTTCATCTGATCATGGACTGCTCCGCCGTCAAAATCCACGGTCACGCTCCCTACGCCGCAGTCGATCTTGATCTTACGCTCCATCCCGTTGTTCACCTGTCCGCTTCTTCCCAGGCCGGAATATTCTCTGGAACCGATCCTCACTTCGCCTACGCCGCAGTTGACATCATAATCATAGCGCGTTTCTGTGCCGGGCGCCGTATACTCGATCTCTCCCACGCCGCAGTCAAGCTCCAGGGTACGGCTGGCACAGCCGCTGGCAGTGATCATGCCGGCCCCGCAGTCGATATCTGCTTCCCGGGCGGTAAAATTCTCTACGTGGCCGTTCCCGGTTCCCACTGACAGCGAAAACTCCTCCGCCCAGAGATCCCGCACCGTCAGGTTCCCTGCGTCGATCCCCAGAGAGATCTCTTCCAGCGTCACTTCTTCGGGAAGATAGAGATAGATCTTCCCTGTCCACTTACGAGCCCCGAAGATCGACCATTTCTTCGAAGTGATCTCCAGTTCATCCTCTTCCATATTTGAAGCAAATCCAAGTCTCCTGCTGATCCCTTCTGTTTCTACCACAACTTCATGTCCGTCTGTGGGAAGGACTTCCACATCTCCCGCAGAGAGATCCATATCAATCTTGCGCACGCCGGTATAGGATTCCTGGCTGCTCATTTTCCCGCCGGACACAAGCCCAAAACCACCGGGGAAACGGCCCTCGATCATCTCCGCGGTAACTCCCAGGGCCAGGGCCGCGATACAGCAGGCAAGACCAATCGCAGCGGTGATCCCGCACACAGTCCAGAATATCTTCCATCTTCTCTTCATCTCTTAGCCCACCGCCTTTCTGTGAAAAGGCTTTCTGCACAGGTTCCCGATCCCCCTGCACAGCGCAGGAAATACCACCATACACAGCTTCACACAGGCAACGGTGCCGATCACGCCGATCACGCCCAGGATCAGCCCCGTACCGATCAGCGCCAAGCCTACCGCGATCTCCGGAACCAGGCTTACGATCCCTGCCCAGACAAGCGCCGCCCCTGTGACCGCCAGCACCACAAAGACAAGTACCAGCGCGATAAAAACTCCAAACACAGTAGCCAGAATGCCCAGCACAAGCCCCAGGATCCCTCCGATCACAGGCAGCACAATGGGCGCTCCCACCACGATCGCCAGGATGATGAGGACAATCTTCAGGATCTTACTTTCCGCAGAACTGGAAGCGGCTGTATCCGGCCGGGGCGCTCCCTGGGGGACAGGCCCCTGCGGACCCCCTTCTGTCCGGAAATCCTTCTCCCCGGCAGAAGTTTTCTGCTCCGGCCCTCTAAGATCTTCCTTGATCTTCTCCGCCACCCTGGCAGGGCTGCCAAGATCGGAAATGGCCTGGGCCTCATTCTCCTTGCCGGCCTCATCAAAATAATCATTATAATACCGCATCGCCTCTCTGCGTTCCTCCACCGGAACATCCTGCAGCAATGAGGCCAGTTCTGTCATAAATTCTACCCGGTTCATGCGGTTACACCTCCCTCAAACAACTCATTGATCTTCTTCGAATAATTCTTCCATTCCACCCGGTACAAATTCAGCTGCGCCAGTCCCTTGTCCGTCACCTTGTAATATCTCCGGTTCCTTCCGTCAAACTGCCTGTCGTAAACTTCAAGGCACTCATCCTTCTGGAGTCTTCGCAGAACAGGATACAAAGTAGACTCAGAGACATCCAGCGCCTTTCTCACATCCTGTGTGATCTTATACCCGTAGGTTCCTTCCTGCTCCCGCGATACCACTGCAAGCACAATGGCGTCCAGAAGAGCAGCTCCGGTGTTAAATACCATGCCCTCACCTCTTTTTAGTGAATCTGATCATACTATTTTATTTCAAATATATTTGATTCAACAATATTATATGATGTATAATATTGTTTGTCAACATAGAAAATCAACTAATTTTGCAAATTCAGGTTTGTCGTGTTCTTTGTCGAGAGGCGGGGACCGGCGATTGCTCCGAGGCTAACGCTTAACCTCCGCAATCATCCGGCCCCCGCCTTATCGCCAACTGTCCCGACAAAGGC
>NZ_DBGCJQ010000092.1:0-4535 GCF_048354975.1 Massilistercora timonensis
CATGTCAGCGTTATGGTTGATTAGGGCAATTCTCATGCGCTCGGCATGATCTTCGGAAGCGCAGAACACAATGGTTTTCTGCATCCTGTCGGTGCTTTTCAGATATTCGGTGATCTCCCTTGCAACCTCGTCAATACGGTCTTGGAGAATGATACTGTAATCGTAGTCCCTGTTGTTATAAATACGGTCTTCAATCTCGTTGCCGTAGATGTCGGTTTGACCTTTGTACGGTCTCCATCCGTCACCGATATTGGTTGTGATATTGATAACCTTGAACGGAGCAAGGAAGCCGTCTTCAATACCTTGCTTCAAGCTATAGATGTAAACAGGGTCTCCAAAATAATCTATGTTCGATACTTTCTCGCTCTCCTTGGGTGTTGCTGTCATACCGATTTGGGTCGCAGAAGAAAAATACTCCAGAACTTTACGCCAGTTGCTGTCTTCCTTGGCACTTCCACGGTGACACTCATCCACAATAATGAGGTCAAAATATTCGGCAGGAATTTGTCTAAAGTGTTCCTCATCGTTCTGTCCGACCATCTGGTGATAGAGGGCAAAGTTTACTTCATGGGATGCAATCTTGCTCAGACATTCCTTGTCGGAGAAGTCCACTTTGTAAATGGTCTTTTCAAGCGGTGCAAAGTCCTGCAAAATACTCTGGTCAACAAGAATATTTCTGTCAGCCAGATACAGGATTCTCTTTTTGAGGTCAGAACGGAGCAGGCGATAGACAATCTGGAAAGCAGTATATGTTTTGCCTGTACCCGTTGCCATGACAAGTAGTAATCTCTGCTGTCCTCTGGCGATGGCTTCAACAGTTCTATTAACTGCGTTTCTCTGATAGTAGCGTGGAGGATATGTACTTTGAGAAGAATAATACGGCTGCGAGACAATTTTCTTTTCCGTATCGGAAATACCCTTGCCATCATTCAACTCAGCGTAATATCTCGCCACAAGCTCCTCCTGTGTCGGGAACTTATCTAAAGCAATCTGCTGTTCCTGTCCGGTCAGGAAGTCATGCTCATAGAAAGCATCTCCGTTTGAGGAATAAGCAAACGGCAAGTCCATCATCTGAGCGTAGGTCATCGCTTGCTGTAAGCCGTGGGATACAGAATGGTTGTTGTCTTTCGCTTCAACAACAACAATAGGCTTTCCGTCGTTGAGGTAAAGCATATAATCGGCAAACTTAGGCTTACTGCGAGCCACAATAATTTCCCCTGATGTTGATTCGACCATCTGTGATCTTGGTCTCCATCGTAATGTGACCTTTCCAACCCTTGAGGATGACCGGAGTAATATAATTCAATTTGATGTCTTCTTCTGACATCTGTTTCTTGCCCAATATAGTCATATCGAATCCTCCTAATCAAATTTCCGGTGTTGGTTAGTCACGGACAGTTTCAAGAATATCTTCAATCCGACAATCCATTACCTCGCAGATACGAAGAAGAACATCCGTGGTAATGTTGTCCCCCTTGCCGAGCTTCGCAAGGGAAGCAGAACTGATGCCAGCCATTTCTTTCAAATCGCTCTTTTTCATATTTTTGTCAATAAGCATCTTCCAGAGTTTATTATAGCTGATACGCATAATGGAAGTCCTCCTTGTACTAAATCACCCAGTTTTCTTTATTATGGCACAAAAATGTGAAAATTTCTACCTGTTTTGCAAATTTTATATTTGCAAACGCAAATTAATCTTTGCGATTTAGAATATCTAATCTGTTTTACAACTTGAACGGAAGTTAAAAAGGGACTTATGCCCGATTTGAGCCCAAGTCCCCACTTGGTATATTCAATTATTCTTCCATGACCGCTAACATCATTCTTGCTCCAAGCTTAAAGCTGTTTTAGAATATCAAGCAATCCGTGATGGTTTGATATTCTCGCACGCAGTCGGCGTATTTATCGAACAACTCTTTCTGATCGTCTGTCATGGTGGCTTTGAGCTTTTCTTCATTTCTACAAATCAGCTCCAGTAGCTTTTTGTACTCCTTGCAAGAAGATGCATCGTACTCGGTAGGCTCGATATTGCCATACCAAAATTCTTCAAGGATTCTCATATTGCATCCTCCTCATAGATCATTTCACGGAAGATGATTTCCTCTGCTCGGTTGCGGATGCTATTCATAGTTCCTATCCATGCCATCTGATCGTGCTGCTTCATGCTTTCTGTCACGCCCTCAGCTGCTTTCATTTGCTCGATGATAAGTTCAAGGCGGCTCTGTGCCTGCTCGTTCAGATCAGCCAGATACGTCCACAGCTCACCACTAAGGCAAAGATCGTTAAACAGGATAGGGTTATGCTTCTTGATATAATCTCTGTGCATCCGTCCCCACCGCCCAATGGGTCTGTTTTCCTCCGGTAGGCGAATATCGGGAATATAGTAATCACCACAACGGGTATAGTTCAGTTCCTGCATCATATGTACCTCCACAAAAGCGTTTTTACGGGTAAAAAAGAAGCGATACTCGGTTATCAAACCAAGTATCGCTAACTTTTGTTTAGCCAACCCCGTCTGACAGATGCCGTAAAATAGTTAAATTTGGGGTTTAACTGTTTTACGAGCACCCGCCAATCCCTCCGGGAAGCGCTTTTTCCATATTTATCTTACTGTCCGGACGGCCCGCCCGTGTTTCCCTGGGGCAGGGTCATGTCCGCCGGAGACGACGGGGCGGCCTGGGAAGGCTCGTTCCCCCTGGTGGGCGATACGATGATCACCGACGTGTTGTTTTCCGTGCTCTGGACCGTGGCCTCGCCAGCCGGTCCTCCTCCCGCCGGGGAAGAGGGCTGTGAAGGCTCGCGGCCTGCCGTGGTGGCCTCGGTCACAGACTCACTTTCAAAGCCCGGACCATAATTTTCACTGGGCCTTGTGACATCCAGAGGACTCTGGGGACGGCTGGACTCCTCCGGAAGGCTGCCGGTGGATTCATGGGCCGGACCCGACGGACGCACCGGATTTCCTTCGCTGTCCGTGGCCTGGCTCTCCCAGCCTCCGGCGTGCATACCAGACTCACCGGAGGAGCCGGATTCACCCTCAGAGGACTCCAGCGTCTCTCCTTCAGAGGTCTCTCCCTCGGAGCCTGAGCTGCTTTCTGCGCTCTCATCTGCGGTGCTGCTCTCTGCGCTTTCCGTCTCGGGAGCCGCCGTGGTGGTGGGCTTGGGAACGTATCCCTTATCTGTGGCCACGTGGCCGATCTCCTCGCCTGCCTTATGAAGGCCGCTGACATCGGAGATCTTCTTACTGATGGTCTGGACCGTACTGGAGGGCGTATAGTCCTCCTCGCCGAATAAGAAGCTGTGGAGGCTGGTCACGTTGCTCACCAGAGTCTGGGGGATCACGCAGGCCAGACGGTTCTTTCCGATCTTCACCCGCTCCTCTCCCCTGGCCGCCGGGAAGCCCATGGTCTCGCCCAGGTGGTATTTGGTCACATTCTTCACCATGGCGAGAACGTCATTGGTCTCAATATTCGTCTCGCACATGGCCGCCATGTTGCCCACAAGGCTGTTTAAGGTAGCCAGATCGGACTTTACAGCCTTCTCGAAGGCCTTCTGGATCACCAGGCGCTGACGCTCTGTACGGGCGTAGTCGCTGTCCATGAGACGGAGACGGCCGTAGGCCACGGCCTGAACGCCGTCCATATGACACATACCCGGCTTCTTGATCTGTACGGAACCAATACCGGTGCCCTTTACAGTCTCTGTAATGAAGGCGTTGATATAGTAGTGCTCGGCCTTGCTGATCTCAATGTCCACGCCGCCCAGGATATTGATCCCTGTGGCCACGGCCTTCCAGTTAAAGGTCACATACTGGGTGATATTCAGATCCAGATTCTTATTGATGGCCTTGATGGCCTGCTGGGGGCCGCCCTCGGCGTAGGCCGCGTTGATCTTATTATATACGTTCCTGTCGTTGATGTTCAGATACGTATCTCTGTATACGGACACCAGCTTGATCTCTCCGGTCTTCCGGTCAATGTTGGCGATCATGATCACATCCGACTGGTTTCCCTTACCGGTGGAATTGTCCCTGGAATCCACGCCGAAGATGGCGATGGTCCAGAAGCCCTCTTCCATCTTGTCCCTGGTCTCCTGGGAAAGCTCCAGGTTTGTCACATCCGACTTATCGAAGTCGCTCTTGTTGGCGATGTCCATATGGTGGTCCAGATAGGCGTAGGCCGCGCCCAGGATCACGGCGACCAGCGCCAGGATCCCCACAAGGACCCCGATGATGATCTTTTTCTTCTGGGAATTTTTCCGCCGCCTGTGGCTGTTATGGCCGTGGCTTCCGTGGCTGCTGTGGCCCGGTCCTGCAGAGGCCGCCCGGCTCCTGCTGGCCCGGCTTCCCGGCTCCGCAGTGGCGCTCCAGAGATCCGCAGAGCTTCCTCTGGACTCCCTTTCATGTACCGTGCTTTCACGCCTCCGGCTCTTTCTTGCCCGGGAGCGCTCTAATTCGTCTTCATAATTCATTTTTCTGTCCTCGTTTAATATGCGTTTTTATTGATAAATCCCTTAAATACCGTTAAAAACATGATCTT
>NZ_DBGCJQ010000093.1:0-9692 GCF_048354975.1 Massilistercora timonensis
GTCTGCGGAAGTGAAGAACATCAGCAGCGCCATCGTGGCCAGAGTGGGCCAGCGGGAGGCGACGGACGACGCTACTCTGAACAGCCAGACCTACACGCCTACGGCGGAGGACCGGGCTCAGGAGAATAATAATTACAGTACCGGAAATAACGGTGGCGGAACTGGCAGTGGAAGCGGCGGTTCTGGCGGCTCTGGTTCTGGAAGCGGAATTGGCAGTGGAAGTGAAGGAAGTGGCGGCGGTTCCGGCAGTGGAAGCGGCGGCTCTGGTTCCGGAAGCGGAACTGGCAGTGGAAGTGAAGGAAGTGGTTCCGGTTCTGGGTCTGGAAGCGGAACCGGCAGTGGAAGTGAAGGAAGTGGTTCAGGATCTGGATCCGAAAGCGGCACTGGTTCTGGAAGCGGCGAAGGTGGCACTGGCGGAAGTGGCTCTGGTGAATCTGGCGGCTCGGGCTCTGGCGAAGGCGCAGGAGAGGGCACCGGGGACGGTACCACCACAGAATAATTAACAAAATTTTATATAAGTTTAACCTGCAGGAGGCCGGATGTTTTCCGGCCTCTTGTTTACATTTCCCCTGTTTTTTGATACAATGGAACCCGAAAATGCAAAAAAAGAAGTGTTTTGTGCAAATCTGTGACTCAAAAATGGAGGACTGACTATGTGTGGAATTGTAGGATATATCGGAACTAACCAGGCGGCGCCCATCCTGCTGGACGGCCTGTCCAAGCTGGAGTACCGGGGCTATGACTCGGCGGGCATCGCGGTTTATGACGGGGAGAAGATCGAGATGGTCAAATCCAAGGGCCGTCTGAAGGTCTTAAGCGAGCTGACCCACGACGGAGCCACTCTGCCGGGGACTCTGGGCATCGGCCACACCCGCTGGGCCACCCACGGGGAACCATCCGATGTGAACGCACATCCTCATATGAATAAAGACGAGAGTATCGTGGTGGTCCACAACGGGATCATCGAGAACTATCTGAAGCTGAAGAGAAAGCTGGAGAAGCGGGGCTATGAGTTTATCTCTGACACGGATACGGAGGTGATCGCCCACCTTCTGGATTACTATTACCAGGGGAACCCGCTGCAGGCGGTGACCAAGGTGATGCACCGGATGGAGGGCTCCTACGCCCTGGGGATCATTTTCCGGGACCATCCGGATGAGCTGTACGCGGTCCGCAAGGACAGCCCGCTGATCGCTGGAAGGACAAAAGACGGCTGTATCATCGCCTCCGACGTGCCGGCGGTCCTTAAGTACACCCGGGACGTGGTGTATATGGAAAATGAAGAGATCGCCCGAATGACCCGGGATTCCCTGGAGTTCTTCAACGTGGACGAGGAGCCGGTGGAGAAGGAACTGGTGAAGATCGACTGGGATGTGAACGCAGCGGAGAAGGGCGGTTATGAGCACTTCATGCTGAAGGAAATGTACGAGCAGCCAAAAGCCATTACGGATACTTTCTCTCCCCGACTGAAGGACGGGAAGATCGTGATCGAGGAGCTGAATATGTCGCCGGAGGAGATCCGGGAGGTGGGCAAGATCATGATCGTGGCCTGTGGTTCTGCCTATCATACCGGCGTGACGGCCAAGTACGTGTTCGAAGGCCTGGCCAGGATCCCGGCGGAGGTGGATCTGGCCTCAGAGTTCCGTTACCGGGATCCCATCCTGGATGAGAAGACCCTGGTGGTGATCATCAGCCAGTCCGGTGAGACGGCGGACAGCCTGGCGGCCCTGCGGGAGGCCAAAAGGAAAGGCGCCCGGGTGCTTGGCATCGTCAACGTGGTGGGAAGCTCCATCGCCCGGGAGGCAGATAACGTGATGTATACCTGGGCGGGGCCGGAGATCGCGGTGGCTACCACCAAGGCTTATTCCGCCCAGCTGATCGCCCTCTACCTGCTGGCCATGAAGTTTGCCTACGACCGGGGCGAGCTGGATGAGGCGGGCTTAGGAGAGATGATCGAGGAGATGAAGGCCCTGCCGGCCCAGGTGGAGATGGCCCTTAACAACCGGGAGCGGATCCAGCGGTTTGCCAACCGGTATCTGGCGGCCAAGAGCATTTTCTTTATCGGGCGGGGCGTGGATTATGCCATCTCCCTGGAGGGGTCTCTGAAGCTGAAAGAGATCTCCTACATTCATTCGGAGGCCTATGCGGCGGGAGAACTGAAGCACGGCACCATCTCCCTGGTGGAAGAAGGGACCCTGGTGGCGGCAGTGCTGACCCAGAAGGATCTCTATAAGAAGATGATCAGCAATATCGTGGAGGTGCGCACAAGAGGCGCCTTTGTGATGGCGGTGACCAACGAGGACGACACCCAGGTGGAGAAGGCGGCGGACTACGTGATCTATATCCCGGAGACCAACAAGTACTTTACCAACTCCCTGGCCATCATCCCCCTGCAGCTTTTTGCCTACTACATCGCGGTGGGAAGAGGCTGCGACGTGGATAAGCCGCGGAACCTGGCCAAATCGGTGACAGTAGAATAAAAGAAATGAGGAAGAAGGATGTATGATTATCTGATCGTGGGCTCCGGCCTTTTTGGAGCCACATTTGCATATGAAGCGGGAAAAAGGGGCAAAACCTGCCTGGTGGTGGAGAAGCGCTCCCATATCGGCGGAAACATTTATACGGAAGAGGTGGAGGGCATCCAGGTGCACCGCTACGGCGCCCATATCTTCCACACCAGCAACCGGAAGGTGTGGGACTATGTGCAGCAGTTTGCGGAATTTAACCGGTATACCAACTGCCCGGTGGCATATTATAAAGGGGAGATCTACAACATGCCCTTCAATATGAACACCTTCCATAAGATGTGGGGCGTAGTGACGCCCCAGGAGGCGAAGGAGAAGATCGCCTCCCAGATCCGGGAGTGCGGGGTGGAGAATCCTGGGAACCTGGAGGAGCAGGCCTTAAGCCTGGTGGGAAGAGACATCTACGAAAGACTGGTGAAGGGTTATACGGAGAAGCAGTGGGGCCGCAGGGCTACGGAGCTTCCGCCGGAGATCATCCGCAGGCTGCCGGTGCGGTTTACCTATGACAACAATTACTTTAATGATCTCTATCAGGGGATCCCCGTCGGGGGCTACACCCAGATCATCCGGAAGATGCTGGAGAAGGCGGAGGTGCGGCTGAACGTGGATTACCTGGAGCACAGGGAGGAGCTTGACGCTTTGGCACGGCGGGTGATCTACACCGGGCCTGTGGACGCTTATTTTAAGGAGTGCTATGGACCTTTGGAGTACCGCAGAGTGACCTTTGAGACAGAGGTCCTTGACATGGAGAACTATCAGGGGAACGCGGTGGTCAACTATACCGAGTATGAGGTGCCCTATACCCGGATCATCGAGCACAAGCATTTTGAGTTCGGGACCCAGGAGAAGACGGTGATCTCCCGGGAGTATCCGGCGGAGTGGAAGCCTGGCGACGAGCCTTATTATCCCATCAACAATGAGAAAAATAACCGGCTTTATGAGCGGTACCGGGAGCTTGCCGACCGGGAGGAGAAAGTGGTCTTCGGAGGGCGTCTTGGGGTTTATCGCTACATGGATATGCACCATGTGGTGGGGGCAGCTCTTGAGCTTGCTGAGAAAGAATTACACTAGAGGTTGCGTTTTTGAGAAAAATATAGTACTATATTGTAGAATTTTGTAACAGAATCGTAATAAAAGTGTAAAGAGAGGCAAAGGATGGCGAGAAAAAAACAGCAGCTGAAAGCGGTGCGTACGGCGAAAGCCAGGAAAAAACGGAGAAACCGGCGAAGAAGGCGCGCAGTGCTTCTGGCATTTGAGATCATCATTCTGATGCTTTTGTTAGGTACTGCCTATGTAATGGCAAAATACGATAAATTTCAGACCGTGACCATCGATGCGGATGATATTGAGATCAACGAAGGGGCGGACCGGGAGGGATATACTACCGTCGCCCTTTTTGGCGGGGATTCAAGGGACGGCCAGCTGGAGGCCGGGACCCACGCGGATACCATCATTATCGCGGCCATCGACAACAGCAGCAAGGAGATCCGGATGGCGTCCGTCTATCGGGATACTCTGCTGGAACAGATGGATCAGACCTATCACAAGGCAAACCAGGCGTATTTCCGGGGCGGTCCCACAGAGGCCATCAACATGCTCAACAAGAACCTGGACCTGGATATCGAGAACTATGTAACGGTGGACTTCAAGGCCATGTCGGACGTGGTGGACCTTCTGGGGGGCATTGAGATCAATGTCACTGATGCGGAGGCGGAGATGCTCAACCACTATGTGGGCGAGACTGCCAAGGCGGCAGGCAAGAAGGCCAACAAGCTGTCCGGCGGAGGCGTGTACAACCTGGACGGTCCTCAGGCCGTGACTTACGCGCGGCTCAGGAAGCTGGAAGGCGGAGACTTTAAGCGGACCGAGCGGCAGCGGGTGGTGATCGAGCGGATCTTCGAGAAAGCGGTACATATGGACCTTGCAACGGTAAATGAGATCATCGATACCGTATTTCCGCAGGTGTCCACCAGCTTTTCCCTGACGGATATCATCGGCCTTGCATCCGGCGCTGCCCAGTACAAGCTGGGGGACAACACCGGATTCCCCTTTGAGAAGGCGGACGGAAGTTATCAGAACGCGGGAAGCGTGGTGATCGCCCAGGGGCTTGCGGAAAATGTAGAAGAGCTTCATGAGTTCCTTTACCCCAAGGAGAGCAGCATGGGCGTGTCCGGCACTGTACAGCAGATCTCGGACAATATCGCCTATCTTACCGGCGTAGTACGGCCGGCCGGCCTGGATCAGGAGACGTCAGACGGGGAAGAAGAGACCACAAGCGGCCCGGTGATCACAGACAGCACGGGAAATCAGGCTTCCGGTGAGATTTCAGTGGAATAATCTTTTGTAAAAACAGAAGAGATATGGTAAAATAATATATTAAGTAGGATTTTACGGAAGAAAGAGGAAAAAACAATGAAGATGTTCAAGAAAATCGGCATTCTGTTCATGAGTCTGTGTCTTTGTATCCCCTGCTTTTCTATGGTGGCTCATGCAGAGGACGGAAGGATTTCCTTCACAGACCCAAAGACAGCGGTAGGCGAGATGGTAAATGTAGACTGTGCGATCCGCTCTACTTCCGGCGACGTGGGAGAGGTGGAGATGAAACTGACTTATGACAGCGCCTATCTGCGGTTTGATTCCGGCGACGGGGTGACCAAGGACGGGGACGGAGCCCTGACCTTCACCAATTCCGGAAGCTCCTCGGAAGTGAAATTTACCATGACCTTCCAGGCGCTGCAGGAAGGCACCACGGAGATCGCCATCGACAGCGCTACCATCTCTTCGGCAGGCGGTACTTCTCTTACCATGACCCAGGGACAGTCCCGGGTGGAGATCGGGGAGGGAGACCCTTCCAAGATCACCGAGAGTTCGTCTGGCTCCATTGGAGAGGATATGCAGGTGGAGGTCAACGGGACGGCTTATACCCTGACCGATGATTTCCCGGATGCGGACATCCCAAGCGGCTATTCCAGGACCCAGGTGGAACTGGACGGCCAGCAGCGGCAGATGGTGTCCAATGAGACCAGCGGCGCTACGCTGGGATATCTGCTGGACGGAGAGGAGAACGGAGATTTCTTCCTGTACAATACAGAGAGCGCAACCTTTTCTCCCTATGAGCAGCTGACTATTTCCGACACCACTTCCATCATCATTTTAAGTGATACTTCCCAGGTGGATCTTCCTTCCACTTACCAGGAGGCGAATCTTACCTTAAACGGCAAGGATTTCCCGGTATGGCAGGACACCACAAGAGACGGGTTCTATGTGCTCTATGCCATGAACAGCAACGGGGAGACCGGATATTATCAGTACGACCAAGCGGAGAATACCTATCAGAGGTTCACGGTGGCCGATACCTCCCAGGAGCCTGAGGAACAGGCGGATACCTCTTCTTTCCTGGGGAAACTGAGAAACTTTGTGAATAATCATTTCAACCTGCTGTTTATCATCGGCGCGGCTGCAGGACTGATCTTCCTGATCATCCTGATCGTGATCGCGGTGAAGCTCCACAACCGGAATGCAGAGATCGACGAGCTCTATGACGAGTACGGCATCGACCTGGAGGACAAGGAGCCGGAGATGCCAAAGGGCAAAGGCGGCAAGGGCGGACGCCGGCAGGTGGACGAGGATGATTTTGATGATTTCGACGAGGACGACTTCGAGGAAGACGACTTTGACGAAGATGATTTCGGCGGGGAGGATTTCGAGGAGGACGACTTCGCTGAGGAAGATTTTGAAGAGGAGGACTTCCAGGAGGAAGACTACGAAGAGGACGGATTTGCCGGGGATGACTTTGGCGCGGCGGATCTGGCTGACGATCTGGCGGATCTGGACTTCGAGGATTCCGATGATGAGATGGGATACACTGGCAGAGGTCTGGCGGATGAGCTGCCCATCGACGACCTGGATGAGCTTCTGGGCGAGACGCCGAAGAAGAAGCGGGGCCATATGGAGGAAGACGATACCTTCAAGGTGGATTTCGTAGATTTGGACTAGTATAAAAGGATGTGCGGGAGGCCGGGAGACCGGAAGCCCGCACATTTTGCGTATGCGGGGAGGTGGATCCTGTGAACCGGAGAGGGAAAAGTAAGATGGGTGAGAGAAGTAAGATAAGAAAGACAAGAACGATAAGGGAAGGGCTTATGGGAAAGCAGGACGTAAATTGGCTGTGGCCCGCTGTGGCAGCCTTCTGGCTGGTCCATCTTGCCATCTTCTCCCTGGAGTTTCGCTGGCCCCAGACCCGGTGGAGGAGACGTGTGTACGACTGTGCGGTGGTCTGCGGCTATCCGGCGGAGGCGGACGGATCTCCCTCCCGGATCCTGAAGACCCGGGTAGAGCGGGCGGCGGAGCTCTGGAAGACCGGTAAGGTGCGGTTCCTTATCCTGTCCGGCGGCGCGGTGGGCAATGAGTTTGTGGAGGCGGAAGTGATGAAGGCTTACGCCAAAGATCTGGGGGTGGATCCGGAAGCGATCCGGGTAGAATGCCAGGCGGTGAGCACCTACCACAACCTGAAGTACGCCAGTGAGATCATGAAGAAAGAAGGGTGGCAAGACTGCGCGGTGGTGACCAACCGGTGGCATCTTCGCAAGGCGGATCACTACGCCAGAAAATTTGGACTGGAACATGTGATGTGCCCCGCCGCCGACGGCGAGAGCCGCCGGAAGGCGGTGTGGCGGTGGATCTGCACCAATGTGCATATGTACGTGAATTATTACCGGGGATATTCGTAGCTTTTTAAAGCATAAGCCCGATGTGGTACACCAGGCAGCTCATTCCCCAGGCGATAAGGAGCTGGAACAGGATGATCCCGATGGTCTGTTTCCAGCTCTCCAGCTCCCGGTGAATGGTGGCGATGGTGGCTGTACAGGGGATGTATAACAGGCAGAAGACCATCAGCGCGTAGGCGTTGGCCGGGCCGAATCCCATGGTGGCCAGAATGCCGGAGAGGGCGCCCATGCCCTCGGAGGTGGCGATGTTCTGGATGCCGAACAGGACGCCGCAGCTGGAGACTACCACTTCCTTGGCGGCGATGCCGGCGATCAGGGCTACGATGATCTGCCAATAGCCAAGTCCTGCAGGCTCAAACAGGGGAACAACGGTCCGCCCGATGAGGGAGCCGAAGCTTTCGCTGATGTCGGTGACATACCCCTGGGGCCCGAAGTTCAGGATGATCCACATGATCACCGAGGCGACGAAGATAACTGTACCAGCCCGGGTCAGGTAGTCCTTGACCTTCTCCCACACATAGATGCCGATGGTGCGGGCGTTGGGAGACTTATATTCCGGCAGCTCGATCAGGAGGGCATGCTCTGCCCGGCTTCCGTCGATCTTAGACAGGATAAATGCAGTGACAATGGCCACCACGATGCCTAAGAGGTACATGGAGTAGCACACGATCATGGCGTATTTTCCAAAAAACATGGAGGAAAACAGCACGTAGATGGGGAGCCTTGCGCTGCAGGACATAAAGGGCGTGATCAGGATGGTCTTGAACCGGTCCTTCTTATGCTCCAGCGCCCGGGAGGCCATGACAGCCGGGACGGAACAGCCAAATCCCACCAGCAGGGGCAGGAAGGCCCGTCCGGACAGGCCTAAGCGGCTCATGATGTCGTCCATGACAAAGGCTACCCGTGCCATGTAGCCGCTGTCCTCCAGAAGGGCCAGGGCCAGGAACAGAATGAAAATGTTGGGCAGGAAGGTAAGGATCCCTCCTACGCCTGCGATCACTCCGTCCACCACAAGAGAGGTGAGCATGGGGCTTGTGTGCATTGCGGCCAGGCCGCCGGAGACTGCGCCGGAGAAGAAGTCCAGGGCCGTCTCAAAATATCCCTTCAGCCAGTCGCCGACGGTGAAGGTGAAGAAGAAGACCAGGGCCATGATGAGAAGGAAGATGGGCAGCCCCAGCCAACGGCTGGTGAGATACCGGTCGATCTTCTCAGTGGAGGCTTCCTTCTTGCTCTTATTTACCAGGACCTCTCTGATCACTTCTTCAATAAAATCGTATTTCTGATTGATAATGTCTTTCTCATAGCTGCGGTCGATGATCCCGGACAGATCTGCGGGGTAGGTCTGGGCCACGTTCTTATCCCCCTCCAGCAGCTTGATGGCGTGCCATCTTTTATTTGCAAGATCCGGGTAGGCTTTGGCCAGGGCCTGGATGATCAGGTCGATCTTGTCTTCGATGTAATCCTCATAGACCATGGCATATTCTTCATGGTGATTGTGGCGGTGGGTAGACTGCATCCCTTCATGGTGATGGATGAAGGGTCCCTGGCTCTGATACTCAGAGTGGTGGGCCACCGCGTGCATCAGGATGGAGAGGCCGGTCTTCTTCCGGGCGGATACCGGGATGGCCGGGACACCCAGCATCTCCGGCAGCCGGTGCAGGTCGATCTCCATGCCCCGCTCCTCTACGATGTCCATCATATTGAGGGCCAGCACCACCGGTTTTCCCAGCTCGATCAGCTGCAGGGTGAGGTAGAGGTTCCGCTCCAGGCAGGAGGCGTCCACCACGTTGACGATCACGTCCACCTCCCCGCTCATGATACATTCCCGGGCAACCGTCTCTTCCATGGTGTAGGAAGTCAGGCTGTAGGTGCCGGGCAGGTCGATGAGACGGAACTCCTGTCCCTGATAGGTAGTCTTTCCTTCTTTCTTCTCAACGGTGACTCCGGGCCAGTTGCCTACCTTTAAGTTGGCCCCGGTAAATGCGTTGAACAAAGTAGTCTTTCCACAGTTGGGGTTGCCGATGAACCCCACGGTGATCGGTTTCTTTTCCATTTGTTAAGCCTCCCTTACTTGGATGTGGTCTGCGATACGTCTTCCCAGGGCGAAGCGGGTCCCCCGGAACCGGGCGGTAAGAGAGCCCTTTTTATCATTATTTAAAATGGTGACGACGGTGCCTTCTGTAAGCCCCAGCGCCTCC
Organism: Massilistercora timonensis; assembly: GCF_048354975.1. Taxonomy (NCBI): domain Bacteria; kingdom Bacillati; phylum Bacillota; class Clostridia; order Eubacteriales; genus Massilistercora; species Massilistercora timonensis. The sequence continues at coordinate 9,451 of NZ_DBGCJQ010000093.1, forward strand.
AGCCGCCGTTCCAGCGCAAGATCCAGGTCCATGGAGAGGACCCGGTAGGAATGGTGGTTCTGTCCTTCTTTTAATGTCATTTTAGTACACCTCTGTTTTCGTTTTTTGTCTTGTGTTATCGAGAATAATTCTCTATAATAATAGCATTATTTGACACATCTGGCAATGCAGGGATCAAGGAGGATCAGAAAGAGATGGGATTGTATGAGGTTTTGCTGTCGTTTTTTGTATACGCTTTCCTG
>NZ_DBGCJQ010000094.1:0-6190 GCF_048354975.1 Massilistercora timonensis
CCGGGAAGGGCTGGAAGTAAAGGAAATACGCTTTCATCATACCGGCGCCCACTGTGACAAAATAATACTGGGACTGAAAAATCATATGGAATATCCGCAGGATAAGATCCTGGAAATCATCCGTGGAGAAAACGGGGTGAAATTCTCCAAAATCCTCCCGTGATCTTCAGCCTGTGTCCACAGATTTTACGGAGGCAGATACATGAGGATTCTTAAGAACATCTGGAAAAATGAGACGGTGTGCTGCATCGCCTTTTTTCTGGCGGTGTTTTCCGCCTTTTTGGTGACGCCGGACGGGGAGTATCTTGCCTACCCGGATTACCGGACCATTGCCTTATTATTCTGCCTGATGATCATTGTGGCCGGCTTTCAGTCCAAAGGCGTCTTCGCCAGAATGGGCCATTTCCTTTTGCGCAGGGCCAGGAGTATCCGGGCGTTGTCCGCAGTGATGGTCCTGTTGTGTTTCCTTAGCAGCATGGTTATCACCAACGACGTGACTCTTATCACCTTCGTCCCCTTCACCATGCTGGTGTTCCGCATGATCGGGGAGACGGACCGGCTGGTAAAGCTGGTGGTACTGGAGACCATCGCGGCAAATCTGGGCAGCATGGCCACACCCATCGGGAATCCCCAGAATCTTTATCTCTACTCCATCTCCGGACTTACCATGGGAGAATTTGCCCTGGCGGTCCTTCCCTATGCCGGGCTTTCCCTGGGGCTTCTGATGGCGGCGGTGATGGCAGGAAGAGACGAGCCTCTGATGGATCTGGAAATACGGGAAAAGAAGAAAAAAACAGGAAAAGAAATTATAAAAGAAATTTTCCCGTTTCTAATGCTATTAATTTTATGTCTTCTTGTGGTGTTTCATGTGTTGAATTATATACCGGTCCTGCTGATGGTGATCGTAGTGATCGGAGTGGTCAATAAGCGTCTTTACCTGGAAGTGGACTATTTTCTTCTGCTGACCTTTTTGTTTTTCTTTATTTTTGTGGGAAACATGAAACGGATCCCGCAGATCAGTGAACTTCTGATGGAACTGGTGGCAGGCAGAGAACTGCTGACCGGCGTTCTGGCAAGCCAGATGATCAGCAATGTTCCGGCAGCCATCCTGTTATCCGGGTTCAGTAAAGATTTTTCCGCTCTGCTGACCGGCGTGAACCTGGGCGGCCTGGGAACTTTGATCGCTTCTCTTGCCAGCCTTATATCCTATAAGATCTTTACCCGGGATTATCCGGAAAGCAGGGGACGGTTCCTTTTGATCTTTACTTTCTGGAATCTTCTGTTTCTGCTGGTCCTGTCCGGGGAGGCCCTGTTGTTATCCTAGACCACTGGGGCGGACAGGTTACATGGTACTGCCTGGAACTTAGCTTATGATCGGCCACTTCGTAGATAGTCAGACAGTCCTCCGTTAAGAAAAAGGACTGGCCTGTTTCCGATAAAATGCCGTACAAAGTCGGAGTATCCGCGGTGTTCGCTTCGCCGTAGCTTGTCAGGTATGTTTCCATCTCCAGTTCACTCAGGAACCGGGAGACGGATTCCGGGTCCGCAAGAGGGATCTCCGCTTCCGGATGATCTGTCCCTTCCGGATAAAAGCTTGCTTCTGCAACGTCTGCACTGGTCAGCCCTGTCACTTCCGTCATCTTTCCACGGTCTGTGGAAAGATTTACATTTCCCATTAACAAGCTGCTGATTATAATTGTAAGGAAAAGCAGAGGAAGGCCCAACCGCTTTTCTCTGGCAGAAACTGTGGATTTCAGCCGGTAGCAGAGTGTCTTTGCAGAAGCGGAGAGACAGGTGGTGTACCCCCTGCCGTCGCCGGCAATGGAGAGCAGAAGTTCTGCATATTTTTTCCGGGTAGAAGGGTCGGCATCTTTTAAAACGATCTCGTCGCAGGACAGCTCCAGATCTTCTTCTGCTTTTTTCACTGCCAGCCAGACCAGCGGATGGAACCAGCCCAGGGCATTGACAAACCCCAGGAAAAATTTGGTGTGGGTGTCGTGCCTCTGGATATGGTGGAGTTCATGGGAAAAAATAAGCTCCATTTCCTCTTCGGAATAATCCCGTTCCGGAAGGTAGGTTATCCAGTTGGAACGGTACATGCCGATGGTCAGGGGCGTGCGGATCACGGGACTGAAGCGAAGTCCCAGAGGGCGGGTCAGATCTCCGATTTCCAGATCACGCTTTACCCGGACCCAGATAGCGAGAATTTCTAAGTCTTCCACAGGATGGGAATGTGTTTTCAGCATTCTGGAAAAGCGAAGATGGGAGAAAACCTGCCAGGCAAAGAGCAGCGCGAATCCACCAAGCCAGACCAGAAGAAGGGTATAGATAACGGCGCGAGGCACGTAAAAAACAGGTCTGACCGGCAGGGGAAGGTGATCATAGTTGTAAATAACAGTTGGCTGATAAAACAGGAATACCGGTATCACCCAGAATGTGGCGCAGGTTCTGGCGGTGTATCGGGTCCGTAAAACAGGCAGCAGAAATAACACCAGGACAAAATAGACGCTGATAAAGAAAAACAGATCTACGCCCAGACTGAAGATGTAGCCCCGGCTTTTTTCCCATCCGAAGAACAGAAGGCACAAGCTAATGTAAAAGACGATGCAAAGCGGGAGGACCAGAGGATCCAGAAAGACAACGGTATTGTTGTCGCTTCGAAACCCCCATAGCGGTCCCTTTCGTCCGTGTTCGGCATTCCAGGTACTTTTGAGAGATCCTGTCAGTGCAAAACCAAGAAACAAGGCCCAGAACAGGCGAAACAGGAAAAAAAGCATGAAGTCGGTCATTTAGAACACCTCCTTTTCCAGCATTTTCCGCAGTTCTTCCAGATCCTCTTTGTCAATTCCGCTGTCGCACAGAGCAGTAGCGAATCCGGCTACCGATCCGCCAAACATCCGGTCCAGGAAGGAGCGGCTTTCTGACGCCAGGTAATCTTTCTGCTTGATCAGAGGACGGTAGAGATTGGTCCGTCCCTCTTTTTCCAGTGACAAAAATCCTTTCTCACACAGACGGGTCAGGAGAGTCAGGATAGTCGTGGGGGCAAGAGGATGGATCTTTTCCAGCGCCTGCTCAATGGTCATCCGGGATACGGGCGCAGGTTCTGCCCAGATGATCTGCATGATCTCCAGTTCACTTTCCGGAAGATGAGTCATTTTCTTCATCAGGTGTCGCCTCCCTTCATTTCTATTTGAAAATTAGGTTTGAAAAACAAATTCTACATCTGTAGAATTATTATATTCTACAGATGTAGAAAAATCAACAAAAAGCCTTTTCAGGAAAATAAAACGTGGATTTTTACGATTAATGATTGACAAATTCGCCTCTGATATGGTATAAATGTCTAGTGCACAAGTGCATACAGGGGATTGGTCAAGTGGTATGATAGGGGTCTCCAAAACCTTTGGCGGGAGTTCGATTCTCTCATCCCCTGCTTGAAGAAAACCCCCGGGAAGCCGGCAGATAACGGCTTCCCGGGGGTTTTTATATATTATATAGTTAATGTTTTATACGAGGACGGAACAGGGATTGATTCCCCGTCTTCAAGTGCTGTTTCAATCCACTCGCCAATAATTTTCTGAGTATTCTCGATGGCCTCGACAGGGGTTTTTCCATCTGACATACATCCAGGCAAATCAGGAACTGACGTAACATAACAATTGTCCTCATCAGACCAATATAAAATAACAGGATATTTATACATACTATCTCTCCTTTCCATCTTCCAGGACTTTTTGCACATCAGAAAATCGAATGTTACTCTTCCCTGATATAGAAAAGTCTGTTTTCCTTTCTTTCCGGGGCTTTGGGATACTCGCCCGCAACATACCCAATCGCGCAGTGTCCGATCCCTTCATATTCCTCCTCGATCCCAAGAGATTTCAACAGATTCCGGCCCCATTCCGTTTCAAATTCTTCCTTCGCCCTGTGGATCCAGCAGCTTCCCAGACCCAATTCATGACAGGCAAGCATAAGGTTCCCCATCACAAGGCTTCCATCATATACATGGGTCGGCCAGTCCTTTTTGCCAAGGACGATCAGCATGGCCGGAGCGCCGTAAAAGGGATCGAATCCCTCATCCCATCCGCCGATCTTCCGGTTCATCTCCGCGATTTCATCCCGAACACTCTTCTTCGTCACCTGGATGATGATCGTGTTCTGGCTTCCTCTGCCATTTGCCGCGTAAAAGCCTGCTTCCATAATCTGATCCAGCAGTTCCTGGGGCACGGCATCCGGCCTGAAACTGCGGATACTTCTTCTTTCTTTCATCGCTTCTAATACCTTGTTCATCTTTCATCCTCCTCTTTATTTCTCTTTCTGATACTCCACCATTACAGACTCATCCACACACTCCACAGACCCGCCAGACAGATCAGGAACCACAGCAGCAGGAATCCGCCTCCCAGCGCCAGCCGGATCACTGCGAAGGGCACGTCTATCGCATCGATAAGTCCCGGCTCCAGGCAGATCTCGCCGGTATGCCGGTTCCGATACAGCGGACAAGGCAGACCGACCTGGATTTTCTTGGCAGTAGTATCCCGTTTGGTCCGCCAGTAACGCGGACCTTCCGGCGTAGCATAGCAAAAGACCGGATACCTCCAGCCTCCATCGCTGTCATAATTATCCAGGATGATCATGATACATCTGGCTTCCAGCTGCTCCAGCATACCGGCGCTCTTGCGCAATCCAAAAATGAACGGACCAAAGATCGGTCCCAGCGCATATGGCGCCAGCCCGATCCCGGCCGCGGCACACAGGCATATCCCCAGCGCGGAGCCGGTCCCATAGACCAGCTGCCCCACCAGATTGGGCTCATCGTACCGAAAGCTGCCCAACATGGGAGCAAAACCCTCCCCGCCAATGAGCAGGGCAATCCCGGTAGCGATCAGGAAAACTGCCCCCGGGAACAGCAACAGCCAGTACGGACGTTTTCTGGTCCAAAGCTCCCACTCCCCGGTTTCCGGCCAGAACAATACCGGAACACTTTTATCCTCAGGCGCAGGCACAGACAGAATCCCTTTATAATCCTGCACCTTTCGGTAACTTCTTCCCTGCCAGAAAAAACTCAGATCCACGCTGGCGCCGCATTCTTTATTATCAACGATTCCGGTTCCGTCATCCGGAATCTGGTAGCGACGGTCCACAATGCCGGCCTCTATGCGAATTCCCTTTCTCCTGTGAAACCACTGGCGCAGGCGCCAGACTGCCAGGCCTAAGCACCCCGCGCCGGCAAGAAGAAATACAATCGTCCAAATCATGAAAAAGCCCCCTTCGCAAAGACAGTTTCCTTTATTTTACTGCCTTCTCACAGAGAGCGAAATCTGTTTCCGGTAAGGAATCGGTTAAGAGAAAGTAAATTTTATTTCAACATCGGGTCTGTCACCCGGGTCCGAAAGAACTGGATCAACGGTCCGTTCAGGCATGCATTGCAGATGGTGCCGATCCCGATGATCATCCACAGGCTGTCCCCGGAAGCCAGGCAGAACAGCACCCCTATGATAATGGCAGTCACATCCGTACAGATCCGCATATACTGAAACGGAACCTTCCCCTGCAGCATTTTCCCCAGAATAACTGCCAGGCTGTCATAAGGCGCGATCCCCAACTCCGCAGTCATATAGAAGGCCACTCCCAGACCGGCAAACACGCTTCCTGCCAGCAAGGCCCCCACCTTAAGCGGCATAGTCATGGATATCTGCAGCACATCCAGGAAAAGCCAGCAGAGCAGATCTGCCCCATATCCCACGCACACCATGTTGACAATGGTTCCGGCGCCGATACATTCCCGGAGAGTAACGAATACAAAAACCAGGATCACCCCGTTCATGATCAGCTGCCAGGTCCCAAACTGCATGTCAAGAAACCCGCTGATGCCAAGATTCATGCAGGTAAATGCGTCTACCCCGAATCCGCTTAACCGATAACAGCCTACGCATACGCTGATGAAAAAAATACCCACCAGCATCATTAAGATTCTTCTTCCTGTCTTTTCTCCCATCCTTTTATGTCCCCCTCACACAACAGGCGGGATACCTGTTTTTTTCAGATATCCCGCCTCTCATTTTTCTATCAGATCACCTGGATACCGGCCATCCCGATATTCATTTTCCGGAATACACGGATCAGCACTTTGCCAAGCGCGATCACCAGCACTGCCGCCGCGATCGCCTCCGGGATCCCTGCTGCCGTC
>NZ_DBGCJQ010000095.1:0-39417 GCF_048354975.1 Massilistercora timonensis
CATCCAGAAGCTGGCCGTATTCCTCCAGCCCCACCTTCTCTTCTCCCAGAAGCTCTACAAACTTCTCAAACAGCTGGATCAGGATCCGGTAGATCTGAGCATACTCTTTTGCAAGAGCCATCTCCCCTTCCGCCTGAAATGCCTCTTCCTGTTTCTTAAGCCTGAGCTGCAGTTCTTCCCGGACCATGAATTCATAGAGAGCCATGGTAATATCCTGCACCGTTTTCCGTCTCTGGCGCAGCACATACATAAGTCCGTCCACCTTCTCCACAAACAGGACCCTCAGATGATTAAGGCTCTCCAGTTCTTCCTCATCCATCCCTTTCAGACGGCGGACCCACTTTTCCTGCCATCTCTTATAGCCGCGAATGCCAAGGCCGATCACATAATTTTCCAGCTGATCCGTCTCCTCGCAGGTAAATCCCGCAAGATCCGTCCGGAGAAACCGGAACACACTCTCATAGGTAAAATTCTGCACCGCCATATCCAGAAGGCTTCGCAGATATTCAATAAACGGATTCAAAAGGATACTCCGCTTATGATCCATAAAAACCGGGATCCCGTAAGCGGCAAACGCTTCCTCCAGATAATCTCCATAGGTCTCCATGCTGCTGGTGATCACGCCGATCTCCCGGTAGCGGATCTTTTCTTCCCTCACCAGGGCGCGGATCTTTCCCGCTGCCGCAAACGCTTCCTCCCGCGGATTCCTTGCCCGAAGGATCCCAACAGCCGAAGGCTCCTCTTCCCATACATTTCTCCCGGAACGGAAAAGGTTGTGTTCCAGAAATGCCAGTTCCCGATTCTCACGGAATCTCCAGGGCACCGGATGATACAGAAAATCCGGCTCCAGGACAGTCACCTTTCTCTCCCCGGCGATCCGGGTAAGAGACGTGACCATCTGCTTGCTTAAGGCAAACAACTGATAGGGATGGGTGTAACGCCAGGGATCCTCCCGCTCATCCATGGTGACTGTCACCACCACATCCCGGCAGTGAGTCATAAGCTCACCAAGGAGACGGTTCTGCACCGGTGTAAATCCGGTGAAACCATCCAGCGCCACTGTGGCATCCTTAAGCATCTCCGACTCCTTTACCAGACGGCTCAGCACGTCCAGCAGCTCTTCCTTGGTAATATATTTTTCTTCCAGGTAATCCGTGAATCCCCGGTACAAGATCCCGATATCCCGGAGCTTATAATAGAGCCGGCTTCCCTCTCCGGTCTCCTCCATCACCCGGCAGAGTTCCTCCTCCCCGATATCATACTGGACAAATTCCGACAGTACAGATTTGACCTCGCTGATATAACCGGGCTTCTTCATATTGCCCCGCAGCACCTTAAGGTCCTGTTCATAGTCTCCCGCGATCTTCCTGAGGATCAGGTTCTTGCCCTCATCGTCCAGTACAGGCAGGGAGCTTCCTCCCGTCTCCTCGAACACCCGGTAGGCAAGACGGCCGAAACTCAGCACGTCAATGTTCATGATCCCTTTTCGCGGGTGCATGGAAACAAGATCTTTTTGCGTCTGCATAGTAAACTGCTCCGGCACAAGGACAATATAAGAGCGCTCCGGATGCGCCATGGACGCTTCTATGATCTCTTGATACAGCTGACAGGATTTCCCGGACCCGGATGGTCCGAATATAAATTTTAACGCCATAGAAATTCCCTCATTTCTGTCTGTCTGACAAGGGCCGGACACTTTCGTAGAGCTGCGCCGGGATATAGGCTCTGATCCGGATCCCGTCCTCCTGATAGGCTTCATCCTGGATCTCTCCGTATCTGCGGATCAGCTGGATCTTGCCCGCCTCCTGATAAGGATAGACCGCCTCCAGACAGATCGCCCGAGTCCGCAGGATCCCTTCGATCATGTGGAGAAACTCCTCAATGCCCTGGCCGGTCTTCGCCGAGACCGCCACCGTACAGTCTGCCCGGAAATCCCGGATCACAGGCTGCTCCTCCACTGCATCGATCTTATTCAGGAGCGTGATCACCGGCTGGTCCTTCACGCCCAGTTCCCGCAGAGTCTCATAGACTGTATGCATCTGGGCTTCCACCTGAGGATTGGAAATATCCGCCATATGGATGATCAGATCCGCATAGCGGGCCTCCTCCAGGGTACTGCGAAATGCATCGATGAGATGATGAGGAAGCTTACGGATAAATCCCACCGTATCCGTCAGAAGGATCTCCTGGCCCCCCGGAAGCTTCAGATTCCTTGTGGTGGGATCCAGGGTGGCGAAAAGCTTATCCTCCGCCAGGATCCCCGCCCCGGTAAGTCTGTTGAGAAGGGTAGACTTTCCCGCATTGGTATAGCCAACGATGGCCGCCACCGGAAGATAGCTTTTCATCCGCTGCTCCCGGGTTACCTGGCGGTGTCTCTGGACTGCTTTCAGTTCCCGGTTCAGCTGTCCGATCCGCTCCCGGATCAGCCGCCGGTCTGTCTCCAGCTTCTTCTCTCCGGGCCCTCTCGTCCCGATTCCTCCGCCCAGACGGGACAGGGCTGTCCCGAAGCCGGCAAGCCTGGTCTGGCGGTACTTAAGCTGAGCCAGTTCCACCTGGATCTTTCCCTCGCTGGTATGGGCTCTCGCCGCAAAGATATCCAGGATCAGGAGGGTGCGGTCCATCACTTTGACCTCCAGTTCATCCTGGAGATTCTTCATCTGAGCCGGCGACAGTTCATCGTCACAGATGATCCCGGAAGCTTCCGTCTCCCACAGAAGATCCTTGATCTCCATGATCTTTCCCGTGCCCACATAAGTAGCAGGATGGATCTGATCCCGGCTCTGGATCACCCTTCCCACTTCCCGTGCACCGGCCGTATCAGCAAGAAAGGCCAGCTCATCCAAGAGCTGCCCTGTATCTTCCTGCCCCGGAAGGCTTACGCCAACCAGGATCACTTTTTCCTCTTCCTTCTTCAGATCGATCATACGCGCTTCTATCTCGTCTCCAAAAATTCCGCTTCCTTCGCGGCTGCCTCATCATCCGGATATTCTTCCAGGTACTCCTCCAAAAGAGTCCTTGCGCTGGCCAGATCCCCCAGTTCCTCACAGGCAATGATCTGTCCCCGCTTCATCTCCCGGATCAGTTCCTTGCTGTTGCCCTCCATAGTAAGGCCCTTGTCAAAATAGTCCAGAGCCTGTTCCGCCTGGTGCAGCTTAAGTTCACAGCTCCCCAGCAGATGATAGATGGTACCGCTCTCCTGGCTGCCCTGCTCCAGCGCAGACACCAGTGCCTCCCGGGCTCCCTCATAATCTTCCTGTTCCCACAGCGCCAGGCCTAAGCCCCGGTAGGAATCCGCCGTGTTCTTCTCCTCTTCCACCGCCTGCTGAAACTGGGCGGCAGCCTCCTCATAAGCGCCGCTTTCCAGGGCTTCCATCCCCTGGTCATAGGGATTCTTCCCGCACCCGGCCAGCAAGATCCCTGCTGCCAGGATCAGCAATAAATTCTGAATCTTTCTCATGTTTCCTCCTAAACGGTGTACTTCACAACTCCCACCGCATTTAAGATCACTGCGAACATCACACCCACTTCCGCCAGGATCGCTTCCCACATGCCGAAGTATCCGATCACTGCCAGGATCAGCACCATGGCTTTGATCACAAGGGCAAATGTAATGTTCTGATTTACCACCCGAAGAGTCTCCTTCGCGATCCGGATCACGTCGGTGATCTTCCAGAGCTCATCCTCCATCAGGATCACGTCCGCCGCCTCAATAGCCGCTGCAGATCCCAGGTCTCCCATGGCGATACCCACATCCGCCCGGGTCAGGATCGGCGCGTCGTTAATACCGTCGCCCACACACACAACCTTCTCAGTGGCATCTTCCAGAAGCAGGAAATCCTCCACCTGCTCCAGCTTATCCTTGGGCAGAAGATTGGTATAGACATAGTCCATCTCCAGATCCTCCGCCACTTCCCGTCCTGCCGCTTCCGAGTCTCCGGTGAGCATGACCAGGACGCCCCTGCATTTTTCCTTCAGATACTGCAGGGTCCCTTTGGCGTCTTCCTTCACCTCATCGGCGATCAGGATATAACCGGCGTATTTCCGGTCTACCGCCACATAAACCACGGTTCCGGCCTTCTTCACTTCCTGGGCTTCTATGTTCTGCTTGCGCATCATACGCCAGTTTCCTATGTATACCCGCTGCCCCGCATAAGTGGCAGTGATACCAAATCCCGGGATCTCTTTCATCCGGTAGACCTTCTGCTTATCCAGTTTCTTCCCCTTTGTTCCGTACGCCTCCGTAAGAGACTGGGCGATGGGATGGTTGGAATAGCTCTCCACATGAGCTGCGATCTCCAGCAGTTCCTCCTCAGTCATCCCTTCCGGATGGATCTCTTTGACCTTGAACACACCCTTGGTCAGAGTACCGGTCTTGTCAAAGATAAAGGTATCTGCCCGGGCGATGTCCTCCAGGTAATTGCCTCCCTTTACCACGATCCCCTGGCGGGCCGCAGAAGCGATCCCTCCCAGGAACGCAATAGGGATGGACATAACCAGGCCGCTGGGGCAGGCCACGATCAGAAAGATCAGCCCCCGGTAGATCCAGGTGCTCCAGTTCCCGTAAGAAAAAGTAAGGGGCGGGTAGATCATCACCAGAAGAGCCAGCACCAGCATAACCGGCGTATAGATCCTGGCAAACTTTGAGATCGTAGTCTCACTCTCCGCTTTTTTATTCTGCGCGTCCTCCACCATCTCCATGATCTTGGAGACGGTAGAATCCTTATAAACCTTGGAAACCCGGGCCTCGATCACGCCCCGCAGATTGATGCAGCCGCTGTAGATCCGGTCTCCCACTCCTGCGCTCACCGGCACCGGCTCACCGGTCACCGCCTTGGTATCAATGGTAGTGGTGCCGCTGGTGATCACCGCGTCCACCGGGATCCGCTCGCCGGGCTTGATGATAATGATATGATTCCGCTTTAACTCCGAAGGATCTACCTGCTGTTCCTTCCCCTTCACCTTACGGGTTGCGTAAGGCGGCCGGATATCGATCATCTCAGCGATGGAACGCTTGGCTGTATCTGTGGAAAAGGCCTCAAAGATCAGGCCCAGTTCAAAGAGGATCATCACCAGGACACCCTCTTCGTAGCGCTCGATGCCAAACGCCCCTACCGTGGCAAGGATCATCAGGGTATACTCCGTCAGGAACTGCTTCTTCATAAACCGATCCCGCAGTCCCCGGAACGAATCAAATCCAATGATCAGATATGCAATTAAAAACCAGACAAACCTCACTGCGTCTGACAGCTCTACCTGCGACGACACTCCCAACGCGCACAGATAGAGCAGGAGACCTGCTCCAAAGATCAGACTTCTTCTTTTCAACTGCGCTGTCATAACTTTTTGCTTTCCTCCATGCATACGGGTCATCCCGCAAACATACTCCACTAATTAATTATGCCAAATGGCTTTGTCGATTTCAACCATTTGGCATAAAAACAAGGCAAAATTAACATTTTCGTAATCATTTTTACCACTCTACCGGATCTGCCAGTCAATGGGCGTCTCCCCGTGAGCTTCCAGAAACTGATTGGTCTTACTGAAGGGCCGGCTGCCGAAAAATCCCCGGTACGCAGACAGAGGACTGGGATGGGGGGACTTAAGGATCAGGTGATTGGGGTTGTCCAGCATAGCTGCCTTGCGCTGGGCCGGCGCGCCCCACAGGATAAACACAATGGGCCGGTCCTCCCCGTTCAGCGCCCGAATGGCCGCATCGGTAAACTCCTCCCAGCCGATCCCCCGATGAGAATTGGCCTGATGGGCCCGCACCGTCAGGACCGTATTGAGCATCAGCACTCCCTGCCGGGCCCATTTGGTAAGACACCCGTGGTCCGGGATCTCACAGCCCAGGTCATCGTGAAGTTCCTGGTAGATATTCACCAGGGAGGGCGGGATCTCCACCCCCTTCTTCACGGAAAAGCACAGCCCGTGGGCCTGCCCGTAATTGTGATAGGGATCCTGTCCCAGGATCACCACCTTCACCTGATGAAAAGGAGTCAGGTGGAAGGCATTGAAAATATCCTCCGCAGGAGGAAAGACCTGGTGAGTCCGGTACTCCTGATTCACCGTCTGAAATAATTGTCTGTAATAGGGCTTCCCAAACTCCTCCTTCAGGACGGGAAGCCAGTCGTTGCTGATGGCCGCCATAGTCTCTCTCCTTCTCTACAGGCGCACGGACACGCCCTTTTCTCTCAGGTATTCTTTCACTTCCCGGATCTCCAGCTCCTTGTAGTGGAACAGAGAAGCCACCAGCGCCGCGTCCGCGCCGCCTTCTGTCAGTGCGTCACAGAAATCCTCCAGTGTTCCCGCTCCGCCAGATGCGATCACCGGGATGGACACCGTATCTGCGATAGCCCGGGTCAGTTCCAGATCATATCCCCCTTTAGTCCCGTCGCAGTCCATGCTGGTAAGCAGGATCTCGCCGGCTCCCAGGCTCTCCACTCTGGCCGCCCACTCCAGGGCGTCGATGCCCACGTCGATGCGGCCGCCGTTTTTGTAAATGTTCCAGCCGCTACCGTCTGCCCGCTTTTTCGCGTCAATGGCCACCACCACGCACTGGCTGCCGAACTTGTCCGCCGCATCGGAGATAAGGCGGGGCGTATTGATGGCTGAGGAATTGATGGAGATCTTGTCCGCCCCTTCTCTCAGAAGAGCCCGGAAGTCCTCCACTGTCCGGATCCCGCCACCTACTGTGAAGGGGATGAACACTGTCTCCGCCACCTTGCGCACCATGTCCACCACCGTCCCCCGGGCGTCCGAGGAGGCGGTGATATCCAGGAAAACCAGCTCATCGGCGCCGGCCTTGTCGTAAGCCGCCCCGATCTCCACAGGATCTCCCGCGTCTTTCAGGTCTACAAAATTAACCCCTTTTACCACCCGGCCGTCTTTTACGTCCAGGCAGGGAATGATTCTCTTGGTATGCATAGCCGTCCCCCTATAACTCTACGAAATTTTTCAGGATCTTTAGCCCTGTGTCGCTGCTCTTCTCCGGGTGGAACTGACAGGCAAAGATATTATCCTGCTCCACCGAGGCATGGATAGTGACTCCATATTCCGTGGTCGCCTTCACAATCTGCTCATCCCTTGCCTTCAGATAATAGGAATGGACGAAGTACACATAAGGCTCCCCGGATAGCCCTGCAAATAACCGTCCCTGATTCCGAAGCTCCAGGGAATTCCAGCCCATATGGGGGATCTTGCGCCCCTCTCCCTCCGGGATCCGTAAGATCTCTCCCTTCAGGATCCCCAGGCCTTCCACCCCCGGGGACTCGTCGCTTCGCTCAAAGAGAAGCTGCAGGCCCAGGCAGATCCCTAGGAAGGGCGTCTTCTTTTCCGCCACCTGCCGGATCACCTCCACCAGGCCATACTGGTGGAGCTTCCCCATAGCGTCCCCAAAGGAACCCACTCCCGGCAGCACTACCTTATCCGCCCCAAGGATCTCTTCCCGGTCCCGGGTGATCTTCACTTCCTGCCCCAGGAACTGCAGCGCCTTCTCCACGCTCCGGATATTGCCTGCGTCATAATCAATGATTGCGATCATACTCTCATTCTCCTCACTCTATTTCATATCCAGCTCAAACCAGAATTCCACGCCGTTCTCGTAGTTTTTGACCCCGTACTCCTGGTGCAGGGATTCCATGATGGCACGGACGATGGAAAGTCCGATTCCGTTGCCGCCATACTCTCTGGTGTGAGCCTTGTCCACCTTGTAGAACTTCTCCCAGATATGACCAAGATCCTCCTCAGGAATAGGCTGGCCCGTATTGAACACACTGATCCGCGCCCGCTCCGGCCCTGCTGTCACCTTGATCTCCACCACCTTGTCGCCCCCCACATGATGGATGGCGTTGCTGATGTAGTTGCGCAGCACCTGCTCGATCTTAAACTCGTCCGCCCAGACGCACACCGGGCCCTCACAGTCAAAATGCACGTCCGCCCCGGCCTGCTGGGCCAGGATCTCCATGCTCTGCAGCACGCCCCGGATCAGTTCCGCAATGTCAAACCGCTCGAACACAATGTCTTCATCTCCGAATTCCAGCTGATTTAAGGTCAGCAGGTTCTTCACCATCTGATTCATCTTCGCCGCCTCATCCATGATCACATCACAGTAAAACTGGCGGCTCTCCGGATCGTCGCTGACCCCTTCCTTCAGCCCCTCCGCATAACCCTGGATCAGGGCAATGGGAGTTTTCAGTTCATGGGATACATTTCCCAGGAATTCGGTGCGCATCTGTTCCAGCTTTTCCTTCTGTTCAATGTCTTGCTTCAGGCTGTTATTCGCCTTCTTCAGTTCCGATATGGTACTCTCCAGCTTCTCCGACATCCGGTTGAAGTTGGCACCCAGCTCCCCGATCTCATCCTTGCCGCCGCTGGTATATTTGGCGTCAAAATCCAGGTTGGCCATCTTGTCCGACAAAGCCGTCAGCTCCTGCAGCGGCCGGGTCATCCGCTTGGCCAGATACCATACCAGGATCAGGGCCAGCACTCCCAGCACGCTCCCGATGTAGATCAGAAACCGGTTGGAGATCTGGGCGCTCTCCCGGATCCCTTCCAGAGGGCTTCGCAGAAGAAACTGTTCACCCGTTCCCATCTGTCCCCACATATCCAGGTAATCATTCTCATTCCAGGGATCATAGGACTGGCTGATCTCATAGTCGTCGGTGGTCTCCAGGACCTTCCCCTGCTTCTGGGCCTGGTTCAGAAGATAGCCTACCATCTGGTTGCGCAGCAATTCCGGATTATGCACATTGGTATAAACCTTCTCAGACCCCTGGTCGCTGATCAGGAAAGAAATGTTATTCTCTTCCGCCAGATGGGCAAGGCCGGTAGAGACCTCATCCTCTCCGATGGTCCCCGCCTTCAGAGCCTCATCAAGCTCCTGGTACATCTCGATGAAAGAATCCTTCTTGTTATTGATATAATAAGGTTCCAGAAAACGCAGGTTAATGGCCATCAGAACCAGGATCATCACCAGAAGGAGCCCTGCAAACACTCCGGTCACCTGCCATTTGATGGAATGTTTCATCTCTCGTCAACCTCGAATTTATAACCCATCCCCCAGATGGTCTTGATATAGCCGCCCTTGTCCCCAAGCTTGCTTCTCAGCTTCTTCACATGGGTGTCAATGGTCCTGGCGTCTCCAAAATAATCATAGTTCCACACATTGTTCAGGATCTTCTCCCGGGAAAGGGCGATGCCCTGATTCTCCACGAAATAAGTCAGAAGCTCAAATTCCTTGAAACTCAGCTCGATCTCCTGCCCCTCAATGTAAACCTGATGGGCCGCCTTGTCAATGGAGATCCCGCCTGCACTCACCACTTCCTCCGCCCCCATAGCATGAGAGCGCCTGAGAAGCGCCTGGACTCTTGCCACCAGGATCTTGGGGCTGAAAGGCTTGGAAATATATTCATCCACTCCCAGGTCAAATCCCTGGAGTTCATCCCGCTCTTCCGATCTGGCAGTGAGCATGATCACCGGCACATCCGAGGACTGCCTCAGTTCCCTTAAGGTCTGCCAGCCGTCCATCTTGGGCATCATCACATCCAGGATCACCAGGGCGATATCTTTCTCCTCATAGAAGATCTCCATGGCTTCCAGGCCGTCTCCCGCCTCCCGGACCACGAAACCCTCCCGTTCCAGGAAGTCCCGCACCAGTTTGCGCATCCTTGCCTCATCGTCCACCACGAGAATCTTGATCTTATCCATATCGTCCACCTCCATTTTCCCCACATCATAGCAGAGAAATATGACCGTTCTGTGAAAAGCAGTTTAATTTTCGCTCTGCGCAATTATTATACCACGCGCGCAGGGATTTTCCAATTGATCTATCCTTCCCGGCTCTGACTTTTATCCCCGGATCGAAAAAAGAGGCTACGGATCTGTATCCGTAACCTCTCATTATTCCGCGTTCCTTATGCCCTACATCTTTCGATAGTCACTACATCCTTTTTGTCAACAAGCTTATAGCCGCCGTCTATCCAGAAAACAATCCCGGTATCCTGGATATTGTTGTTTCCATTCCAGCGATAGTATCCCCATTCTCTCACAATTGGTTCCTCAGCATAATAAATACGGTCTGTCTTATAGCCGCCGTCACCGCTTGCCGCGATATTCTCATCCATCTTAACATCAAATACTTTTACTTCCGGTTTCTTCCATGTCTTCATTCTCGTTTCCTCCTTGCACTCTCTATTCAAATTCTATTACAGTCATTCCCTTTTATGCAAAAACACTTTACCACAGTCCTGACAAGCTGTCCAGTTCTTTTCCTAATCTTCCAGATTTTTACCATAGAGAATGTAATTAAATTCTGCTTTTCTGCAGAACTCCGGCGAAATCTTCCCGTGCTCTCCGGTTTCCGCATAGAGAACGCCCGGACAGCGGTCACAATACTGCTCGTATTCACAGGAGCCGCACTCCGCGGGCTGACGCAATCCCTCCACCTTCTCAAGCAGCTGCCGCCAGCTATCCAGGAATCCTCCCGGCTCTACAACAGCGGCGGGTTCTGTCAGAAAAGTGCACATCTGCATCCGTCCGTTCCACGTCACCCAATAACCACGGCGATAGTTGGAACAGCCGCTCAGATAATCCGCCAGGGGCTTCCGGGGATAGATCCCGCCGCTTTGCTCCCGGATCTGCCGGATGATCTGTGCCGGCGGGATTTCCCGCTCAACCTCATGTCTCTTGGCATCTGCCGAAGCTCCCCGCACCGGGTTGATCAGGCTGGACGTATGGATGATGGGAAGACCTCTCTCCATGGCAAAACGATATATACCGTCAAGATCCTGCTCATTTTCTCTGGTAATGGTCGCTACCAGATAAAGCGGGATCTTCGCCTCCCGCAGAAGTTCCACAGATCTCGCCACCCTGGTAAATCCATCTCTAATCCCGCAGACCCGCTCATAGGTCTCGTCGCTGGCTCCGTACAGGGTGAAACGCATCGTGTGGGGCGGTCGCTTTCGCAGCCATTTGACAGCCTCTTCGTCGATCAGATATCCATTGGAGAAGATCTGGATCAGGAATCCCATATCATGGACCGCCTCATAGATCTCCCGGAAATCCGGGCGCACAAAAGGCTCCCCCCCTGTGAGAGTCAACTCGATCGTCCCTGCCTTCTGCGCTTCTCGCGCCACAGCGATCCATTCTTCTTTCGTAAATTCCCTGCCCACCTTAGGAATCTCATCCGGCTTCAGATGGACATAACACATATTACAGTTAAAATTACACCGGGGCGTCAGTTCAAAGACGCCCTTAAACGGCACTTTCCTCTCATAGGCAATTTTCTTCAGGCCTGCCAGATACTCATCGATTCCGGCTTCCCAAAATTCACAGTCCAGCATAAGTCCTCTCCTTATTCTTCGGAATCCTGTTTTTCACCCTCAGCGTTCTCCTTTTCCCGGATCGCCAGTTCCTCCACCAGGACACGGAGCTTATGTTCCAATTGCGAAGTCTTGATAGTAAGGAGGAACACTCGTAAAAGCAACGCAAAAATAATGATCAGAAATACCATATTGACCGTGGAATAGATGCCAAGCTGCGCGGCAAGCCAGTCCGCGATCTGAGGAAAGATACTGATCAGGATCAGAACAAAGCTAAACAGAAGCCAGAACCCGGTATCATGGGTGTCTACCTGCGCTCTCTTTAATTTTCGGGATATGTAGAAACAAGTGGCGATGGAAGCCAGGATCAAAATGATACGAAATACTGCTGACATATTCTCTCCTTTACCGGAACCAGTGAATGATCAGGATCGATGTGCACATATAACACATATATTTGATAGAGTTCGCGAGATTCAGATAACTGGACCCGGAAATCCGTTCGTTCATCACCGCCGGCACCTCCCGGATAGAAGCGCCGTCCCGGATCAGCGCCGCCAGCGTGTCCGGCTCCGGGTCATAGTTCATCTGCCGGGCGATCCGCTCCATGATCTTCCGGTTATACAAACGCATCCCGGACGTGGGGTCTTTGATCCGTTTCCCGGTAGTCAGGAAGATACACAGACTGATCAGCCTGCTGCCGATCTCCCGGAGGCCTGTCCCCTTCTTTCCCTCTACATACCGGGAGGCAATGACGATATCACAGCCATCCTTCTGCGCGCAGGCATGCATAACAGGAATATACTCTCCAAGATGCTGGCCATCCGCGTCAAACTGCACCGCATATTCGTATCCGTTTCTGACCGCATAGCGCATCCCGGCCTGCACTCCGCCTGCCAGGCCGAGGTTTACCGGAAGATCCAGCACATGATATCCCTGCTCTCTGCACAGCCGCATGGTACCGTCTGAACTGCCGTCATTGACGATCAGATAATCATATTGCGGACAGTTTTTCTTCAGATCTTCCACCACATATTGTATATTCTTTTCCTCGTTATATGCCGGGATCACTACCAGCAGAGGACTTCTCATAGGTCTACTCTCCTATTGTCGTCTCATAAAAAGTAAGGGCTATGCATTATCTGCTAATACATAGCCTTTAAGTTCCTACCCCATATCACAACAACGCTATCAAGTACTATAATACAAGGCAGCTGGAGACTGCGCCCTCTGATGCCCCTGTAAAATAATAGGGGTTCATTCCTGAACTGTCGTGATAAGTATAGCTTGTATCTACAATCCTATTACCAGAAACATAGTAATTATGCCTTTTCCACTTATCAGCGATCACGCCTCTCTGACTGTGACGAATATTCAAGATCCGGTCTCCGCTTGCCGCGATATTTTCATCCATCTTCACATCAAAAACTTTTACTTCCGGTTTCTTCCATTCTCTCATGTGATAACCCTCCTTCTCCTATGTTATAAAACACTTGATAATCCTGCATTAATATATAATATATTATCATCTCTTCCTTAATGCCGCAACTTCTTTTTTTTATTCTCTAATTTTTTTATAAGACACAGATAAAGGAATACGACTCCTGCATAAACTCCTCCTCCGGCCAGGATATCCAGGATAATATTAACTGCCGGCTCCCGCTCCGGCAATTGGATCAGACTGCAGACAAGAAGGATCACGCTTCCCATTATACAATACGCCAGGCTTTGCCTGAGAAAATATGAAAATTTCATCTCGTGTCTCACGAACCAGATCTGTACCGCCATCACCAGGAATTCCGCACAGACCGTCCCCACGATTGCTCCCGCGCTTCCCAGTGGTCCGATCAGCGTAAAATTAATAATAAAGTTAACCACTGCTCCAAACACCAGCGCGACCACATACTCTCTGTCCATATAGCGGGGCAGAAGAAACACATTTCGGATCAAGTCAGAATAGCCGGAAAACAAGATAACCGGCGCGATCATCTGCAGAAGAAGTATACATGAGTGAAACTGATCTCCATAAAACCAGGGAATAAATTCCTTTGCCACCGCTATAAATCCAAACATCATTCCCACCGCAAGAAATGAGATCAGATGGAACGTCAGCCGAAAAAGACTTCCTGCTTCTTCCGTCTCTTTTTTCGCATATAAGCTGGTCATTCTCGGCATGACCACATCGCCTGTCGCAGTCAAAACTGTGACAGCTGTCAATGTGATACTCTGCACATTTTCATAATACCCAACCTCCGTGATCCCAACCATGTTTCCGAGCATGATCCTGTCCATCATACTGTAAAAATACTTTGCAAACACGGGGAAAAACAGCAGCAGAAGATTCTTCCCATGCCGTTCAAACGCATGCCGGAAAGAAACACATACATCCACATAACGCGGGAGAAAAAGCCACGGTGTCGCCTGGATCATCAATGCCCGAAATGCCAGAATAAAAATGTAAATCCCTACATCATCTGTCGTCTTCACAAATGTAAAGATAAAGAAAATTGAAAGTACATTATAGAAAGCACAGACAGCCGTTGTGATCCGAAACTCCTGCATTCCCCAGAAAAACCAGGAAATATCGCACACAAAAGACAAGAGATTAAATATCTGAAGGAAAAACGCCGCCGTATAAGTTCCGCCAGATATTTGGACAAAGCAAAGATACACGGCAAGTACAATGATCGAGCAGGTCAGCTTGACCGACAGAAGCTCAGAAAACACCTTTGTTCTCTTCTCTCTGTCTTCTCCACATTTTGATATCTCTCTATTCCCGTATTTTGCCAGGCCCAGATTGGCAAAAAGCCCAAACAAAGTCACAATCGAATACGTGTACGAATACGTTCCTACCCCTTCCGGTCCTACAACACGGGATATATAAGGCGCCAGGATCAGCGGCACAATAATGATCAGGATCTGATACCCTACATTATAGAAAAAATTTTTGAAAACTTTCATCTCAAAGACTCATTCCATTCTTGGTATATTTCAAGGTAACATTCCAGGCTTTTTTCAACAGAGTAGGGGGCTGTATACTCTCTCAACCCCCGGGGATAATCGGAAAGAGCTTCTCGCATTTTCACCGCGATCGCTTCCGGGGACGAAGCACACAGGTATTCTTTTAGTTCTCCTTGCATAATCTGACTCGGGCCCTGGCTCCTTACAGCAACAACTGGACATTCACAATACAAAGCCTCGATCAATGTCATAGAAAGACCTTCTGTATCCGAAGCAAGGATCAACAAACTTGCCTTTGCCATCCACTTATATACATTTTTCTCCCATCCCATAAAGCAGACTCTGTCTGCAATCCCATATTCTTCGGCCATATTTCTTAATCTGGCCTCCATTTCCCCTATTCCAAGAATCACAAGCCGATACTGTTCATAAAACCGCCCGGTATAAAAGGCCCGCAATACACGTTCCGGATGCTTAAGCGCTGTCAGTCTCCCGCAGAACAACACGAATGGCCCTTCAAATTCCAGAGATTCTTCTTTCATACGGTCGATATTCTGTCCATCAACAGGATTAACCACCGCCTCCACCATACGTCTGTCTATATGATAAATACCGCAAAGTTCCTCTGCCACCGAATCCCCCACACAAACTACATGTCTTTTCGTATATAACCACTTCACAAACCCTTTATAAAGGGGATTCCCGGCAAAAGGCAGAATATCCTGATGTGCGTGCAGGACATATATCGCTTTCCTGGAATACCTGGAAAGTCGTGTGATCAAGTCTGGATAAAGCAGATTGGAGGTCAAAAGAATGATTTCCCCCTTATTTATAATCTTGTCCAATTCTCTGTTTAACCGTTTCCGCAAACGAAAAAGACCTGACAAATAGGAAAGCGGAGAGAATTTTTTCTCACTGCTCAAAAAAACCAGTTTAATATCCGGACGAATATCATATTGAACCCATTTTCGCAGGCAGATGATCGTAACCTGTATCCCGTTTCTCTGCAGGTAATCTGCCTGTGTTGTCACAACCCTCTCAGCTCCGCCATTCTGCAGGGAGTTGATAATAAATACGGCCTGTTTCATGCTTGCGCTTACTCCTTTGCACTAAAACTCCATAATAATCTTCTGAATTCCCTCTTCGTCTAATCTGTTAACATTCTGCTTATCAATCCGATATACCCGGCTGCACATATTCAGCACACTGGGGCGATGAGTAGTTACAATACAGGTTTTTCCACTGGCTGACTCTGTGATATTGCGCAACAGTTTTCGCTCCGTAGCCACATCCAAAGCGGAAGTCGCCTCATCCAGGAGAAGCACCGGTGCATCGCATAGGAGGGCACGCGCAATGGAAAGCCTTTGAAGCTGTCCCTCTGACAGGCCGCCGCCCCGCTCTTTTAGATAAGTATCCAGTCCTTCCGTCTGGTTCCTTACAAAGTCATCTGCACACACAATCTCCAATACTCTCCACAACTCCTCCTCGGAAGCTTCTGAATTCAGCAACTTCAAATTCTCCCGAATTGTACCGGACATCATTGTATTCCCCTGAGGTACATAGGCAAAAAGCCTTCTGGTAGCAGATGTGACTCGAAGCTTCCTTTCACCGCTTTGTGCCCACACCGCGCCTTCCCGCGCGGAAACCAGCCCCAGCAGGATCCGCAACATGGTAGTCTTCCCTTCGCCGGAAGGACCGACCAGCGCGACAATCTCTCCCGGATCCACATGAAAGGAAGCATCTGTCAGCACGTCCTCTCCCTTCTGATATCCAAAAGAAATCTTCTCAATCGCCACAGTTACGCCGCCCTGCTTCCTGGCGTAACAGATGAATTCCTCCGTTTCTTCTGTGTCCTCCTGCTGTTCTGCGGGAAGCTCAGTAACAGCCATGATCCGGCCTGCCGATGTAGCCGCTGTAATTGCGGTGGGCACCATATATACCAGAGAAGAAAATGAGCTGGAAAGATTTCCTGCCTGCTGTAAAAATAAAGTCATTGTTCCATAAGTTATGGCTCCGGACCAAAGACGGTATACTCCCCACCCAAAACAAACACCTGTCACTCCCATGCCAACTATAGACATAAATGAAGACGTCAGGATAGAAAAACGGTTATATTCAAGATTAACCGTCTTGTACGTCTCCTGCTGTTTTTCAAACAACTGGTCATACTTTTTCATCAACCCAAATGATTTAATATACTGGATATTCTGCAGGGCCTCTTCGTTAAAAGACATCAACTGAGAATTAACCTGAAGCATCTTCTTGTTATATGTGCGCATTTTCCTCATCAGCATCTGTGACATTGCCAGAGTAACAGGTGCGCTTAACAAGGCAAGAACAGCCATAGTCGGATCATAGTATACGATCAGCGCGAGCGTTGCCAGAAATTGGACCAGGCTGGTGATAAAACTTGGGATCCACCCAAGCACATTTGTTGCCACTGTATTGACATCATTATTCACACGGTTCAAAAGATCACCGGAATGATATTCTGACAAAGCTTCCCAGTCAGCCAGCAGAATTTTGCCAAACACATCCGCCCGGATTTCCTGAGTAACCATCACACGGATCTTGGCGGAAATTCTGTCTGACCAGGCAGTTACACCAACACTGAACAGATTCATTGCCGCAAAACCGACCGCCGCAGGAAGCAGACTTCCACTGTCATACCCGGTCACCGCATCGATAATATACTTTGAGACAACTCCGATTCCCAGTCCCATTCCTGTATTGAATGTCCCAAGCGCGATATACCACAGGATCTGCCATTTATAATGAAAGCTGTATCTAAGGATCCATTTTACCTCATCCAGCATTTCATACAGGACTCCCTCCTGTATCCTTTTTTGGATGTGAAGTATGTATCTTCTCACTTTTCCTGCGCTCCCCATATTCTATCACATGTAACTTCAACTGCTTCTGCATCTGGCCGGCAGGACAAAAGATATACGGGAACGTCACGCATAATCCTGCTGAAGGATTCCATAACCGCCCCTGTACATTCTGCATCCCAGGAAGTATAAAACAAATGGGGCGAAACCCGCGACAACGCTTCCACGCCTTCTAATCGCCGTATCGCATTACTCTTTGCCTGCTCCAGTACCACCACCGCTTTAAGTGGCGCCTGCTTATTCAACGCATATGACGAAGATCCCCGCCAGGGAGATCCCCATGCCAGACAAGGATTTTTCCTGGCATCAATGAACATTTTATCACCATTAAGAATCTCCGCTTTTTTATATTTTGCCCACAACTCTGCCTGGGTAGTCTTCCCTGTTCCAGAAGCGGCTGTAAAAATCACTGCTTCTTGGTTCCACATTACTGCGGAAGCATGCATAAGAATGCTTCCGCGAAGCGACAGGTAGGAATAAAATCCTGTCAGGAACAATTCCATCACCCCTTCTTCACTGATTTCACAGCTTTCAATCTCCATCTTCTCCCAGGTACGCCCTGCTGTCATACGAATCTGAGGATAACGCTGGCTGGACATCAAATACGGGGAATCTTCTGTAACTTTACAATATTCAATGCCATAACAACGCCGGGAAAATTTTTTCTTTTCATACAATTCAAAAATAATCTGAGGCGCAGGATCTCCCTCCGCCTCAAAACCGTCAAATAAAGAAATCGGATGATCTTCTTCCCGGCGCACTAAAACGTCAATATCCGCAATGCGATAATGATTTTCAAACATCTGCTTTCTTCCTCTTTCTCCAGGATTTAATCTTACTAACTGTTCGAAAAATACATCCTCTGATCGGGCGAATAAACTGCCAGATCAAAATATAAAGTCTGTAGATTAGATTTTTCCGGGAAAAGTAGTGGCCCTTTCTCACCATTGCCGCTACCACAGCGCAAACCTGTCCTTTTTCAATCGTTTCTTCCCACGTCTGGGCATCGCCATTAATTCTATAGACACCTTTCCCGTTACGGCCTACAACACGATGAAGCACATATTCCCCGCTTTTTCTTTGGAAAAAAACAATATCTCCCACTTCCGGTTTACATTGCTTTGGCGACACCAAGATCACCTGATCCCTCGCCCCTCGCAGCAACGGTTCCATACTCGTTCCCGTTACCGTCAGTTCCAGGCCCCGGCCTTGCGCAAACTCCTGCTCCATCATTTCCTGGAGCGTTATCCCGTCTACTGTCCTCTCGCTCATTTGTCTAAAATATCACTTTCCTGCAGAGAAGAAATAAACTCCTTCACGCTCTGGCCTACTTCTTCCCGATCACTCTCATAACTGGCCATAAGGATATCCACAACTTCCTCTTCCGTGTGATCCTCCTGCAGGATCTTCCAAATATCCGCGCCCGTCTCATTCAAAGCGATCAGACCATGTACTTTCTCTGCCATGCTGCCGATAGGGACCGCCATCCACTGATCAGCCACCTGACGCAATACGAATCCTTCTTTTATCTTCATAACAATCCTCTCTCCAATACCGCTTAGAGCCTGGGACTGATCAGCTTCAGATCAATCCTCTGCTCATCAAAGGTCAACGAAATATAGTACGCTGCTTCGTTCTTGATATAACCCTGAGGCACGCTCAGTTCTTTCACTACATAATCACCGCACGGAATATCCCGGAAGGAGAATGTACCGTTCCAGTCGGTAACAGATACAAGAGCCGCCTTCTCCCTGGAGGAAAGATCCGCTCCCATGGGGAAGAGTCCGATCTCCGCCATGGAAATAGGATGATTGCCAGGATCTGTCTTCACTCCCTGGATCGTTCCCCGGATCATCTCACTGGTGATCGGTCTGCCTTCATTCACATACAGGTCTGCCGCTTCGCCTTCCTGATAAGCAAACCGCAGCGGATAGCGAATACCGGAACACCGGTAATGACTATTGGACCGGATCTCTTTTACATAATAATCGCCATATGGAAGTTCTGTATGAAAACAGATCTTTCCATCTTCATCACAGTACTGGATATCCAGCAAGCCGTCCCGGGGGATCACTGACCCGTCTGCCATCGGCAGGTCCTCTGCCGCGAAAAGGCCAAACGCAAAATCTTTGATCTCTCCCTGTCCGCCGATATGGAAGATATTGTCCTCTCCCAGCGCTTTCTCCAGATGAATGGATATTTTCTGCCGCTCGCCCTCAAAAGCTGCTTCTGTTCGGGTATAGAGCTCGCCATTATCATCATACACAAGTTCCGCTTCCTGGATCTGCGGATTACGCAGCAATCCGTGGGCAGGTTCTTTCTCTTCAATCTGATATCTTCCCAGGTAGAGATCCGGGCTGACCGCATTTCCTTCAGAATCCGTGGTAAGTGTGCAGACTACAGTGTCCTTCGGTGTCCGCAGCGTACCGTCCGGGGTAATGATGTCTTCCTGCGCGGTAATCTCATATATGGCTCCTTCTACATTTCCTTCTTCAAAATAAGGTCTGTAGATGCAGGGACCGCCGACCTGATATCCGTTTCCATTCTCCATCGTGTTTTCTTTCACCTGCACTCTGGGAACCACCGGTCCTTTTTTATGAAGAAAGATTCTTCCCTTCTGGGCTATATTTTCTGTCTCTACCGAGACAAGCAGGAAACCATTCTCTGTAACAGTCCGCTCCCTCGACACTACGAAAGGTATGGTGATTCCATTTTTCACATAACCTTCCGGCGCCTTCTGCTCGCTCAGGTTATATGTCCCATGTATCAGACGGGACGGTGTGATAAAATATCCCTTGTCACTGGTAACAAAAGTTTCCAGATACTGAGGCTGCGGATACGTCACGTTCATGATCACAGGACGGGCTTCGCTGTCTGTGATCCGATAAGCTCCTCCTGCCACTGGGATCACTTTGCCCGTCTCCCCGTCTTTTCTTGTCACTTTTACATAAAAGCTCTCCGGAGCGCTGAGCAGGGCCATTGTATGCGTCTTTCCGACACGGTCCAGCGTAACCTCGAAGTCCTCCAGCCGTTCTGTCCCACTCTGACCCTTGGTCTGGTGCACCACATAAACTCCCTGGGACAATGCTTTAGACTTAGCATAGCCATTGCTGTCGCAGATCAGCTCATCACGCTCATTGGCCTTAGCCGCCTCATAACTGCCGGCTTCTTTGAGATAGATCTGGAACTCCGCCCCTTCTTCCGGCACTCCAAGGCCTGTCGTTCCCCCGTCCATCCGCTTTACAATAGCGATATATTCTTTGTCCTGGGTAGATACCACATCATATTCCGGTAATGCCGCTTTTGTCTCTGTCTCCAGATTTTTCTTCTTTCCAAGTCTCATTTCCAACATCCTTATCTTTAGTGAATATTTAAACCATGTAAGATAACGCCCTTCCTCCTGATAGCAGGAGGCGATCTTCTGATACAGCCTGTACCTTGCCTCGGGATTCTTCCGATAGACATCCCGATGTTTGCTGTACAGCTGCAGGTATCCTACCACATCCACCAACTTATGGCTTTTGCGCAGCAGCCCTTTCTCTACGTAACTGCACACCAGATTCTGGTCAATGGCCGCGATCCGATGCTTTTTCGCCAGTCTGATCCACATATCGTAATCGTCCTGCTTATGGATATGTGTATCAAAGCCAAAGGCTCCTTCGAACGCCGTCCTTCGGAAGATCACCTGAGATACAGAGTGGATCATCTCATGGGAGAGAGGGTCCCTCTGGCCCGCCCACACTGCCGGAAGTTCCGGCGCTGTCCGGTATCCAATAGACAGGGCATCTTCCTCCTGCATCCAACTGTGGCAGAACACAAGACCTACTTCCGGCTTCTCCTCCAGCACTTCTACCTGACTGGCCGCGCACTCCTGATTCCAGGCATCCTTGGCCATCAGGAACGCCAGATATGTACCGTTTGCCTGTTCCGCCCCCTGGTTTTTGGCTGCGGCGAACTCTCCTTTCCTGCAGGGACAGGAGATCACTGGAATATCCGGATACTGTTCCATATCTTCTCTTAACCCCTGACTGTACAGACTGTCCGGCTTATTGGCGTCCACAACGATTACTTCATAATTCTTATAACTCTGTTCAAGCACACTCTGTATAGCGCGCCTCAGGACAAGAGAAGAATTCTCATATGAAATTATAATGATACTTAACAGCGGCTCCTGCAACTTTGATCAATCTCCTTTCCTGATCCTGCCCAGACAATAGCTCCCATCCTCTGCTACCGGATTCTCGCTGGCAAACAGAACCGGCTCCTGGTCCTTTTCTCCTGTAACCTTCAGCCAAACTTCATATTCTTTTCCATCTTGAAGATCTGCCCTGACCGTGAAGGCAGTCGTCTCTCCCGGTCTCCATTCCCGTACATCTGTATCGACTGTCAGGCTCTTTTCTCCCTCGCCTGCTGGTTCCCTTAAGATAACTTCTACTCTGCAGGGCGTATAACGCGGCGCGTAACCTACATTTTCAATGGAGATCTCAAGATTTTGATCTTCCCACTTCCATCCTGATTGCGTCGCCGACACTTCACGGATCACAAACCGATAGCCGAGATGCCTCTCTATCCAGTCATAGCCAGATAAACCTTCATACACAGATCCTTCCTCCTGGCAGCGGCTCTCTTTCCACTTCTCCAGCACTTCCGTGTCATGGGCATTATTTAGATATGAAATATGCATAGTCTCGAATGTCTCATGGGCGTTATCTGTATCATTGAGCGGATTGCTCAGGACAACCTCTCCTCCATTTGGCACATACAGATTTAACGTTTTCTGAAACAGAAGTTCATCCTCCCGGATCCACCGGTCCTGAATTGACGCGGCCGATTCTTTCGGAATGTCTCCGTATGTCCCGCAATCCAATTCATTGCCCAGGATACCGTCATTGAACAATGACAGCCTGGCGGCAAGATTGTCATCCTTCCATGCCTCTTCCTCTGACAGCGGCTCCATACTCTGCGCGGCTGTCCGCCAGTATGCAGGGGTCCGCACCGCCAGATACACAGAATCAGGCATCACCTCATCCATCTTTCGGATCAGCGCCAGATAACTGTCCTGCGCAAGATACCTGGAACTGTGCATTTCCGCCCAGCTCCCAACCAATACCCCCTGGACAATATAGACCTGATCCTCATACTCTGTCACGATCTCGCCCAGCTGCTCCATGTGACGCAGCGCCACGTTCAGAGAAGCCGGGTCATTCTCCGCTCCCTTTCCCTCCCAGTCATAGAGGAAACGCACGATCAGGCTGACCCTTTTTTCTCTCTCCCGATAAGCCTGAAAGACCTTTCGAATCTGTTCCACCCCCTGAGGACTTATCTCCCGGTCCCGGTAGAAACCAATATGGATCTGGAGAAGCTCCAGGGTCTCCTCTTTGTGTTCACTGCGGATGCTGTCGTAGATCCACGCTTCTTCCTGCGCGTCATCACGGATGATAACACCCCTCATATTATAGAATCCCCGTTCGCTATTTGCAAGAAATTTGTTAATCTCCCTGCTGCTCTCTGCTTCCCATTCCACGCTCCACCGGAGCCGGACGGCAGCCGTTATTCCCATGACTATCACAACCCCCAGTAAAACTGCTGCACAAAGCGCCTTCTTCTTCATTCTCGTTACTCCCCGGCCAGACGCAGAAAATCCGCCAGCGCTTTCTCATAAGAAAGTTCTCTCTGATAAGCCGCTTTTCCGTATTTTTCACACTCCGCAGGCTTGTCCATAAGACGTTCGATCTCATCTGCCAGCCTCTTCGGATCCAACGGCACGATCACACCATCTTCTCCGGAATGGATCTGTTCCTCTGTACCTGTGCAGGCAGATGCCACCACCGGTTTCCCAAGGGCCATTGCCTCCTCGATCACCAGACTTTTCCCCTCAAACCGGGAAGTACACACATAAATATCGGCCTGTTTAAAATATGGATAAGGATTATCCACAGCGCCCATAAGCCAGAAGAACTCCTGAAGCCCCTCCTCTTTAACCTGCCGGAGAAGATTCTTCTTTTCCTCGCCTTCCCCCAGGATATACCAGCGGAACTTTCGCCCTCTCTCTCTTAATATAGCGGCTGTCCGCACCGCGATATCATATCCTTTCTGATAATAGAGCCTTCCCACACTCAACAGGCGCATGCCGTCATACTCATCGGCGAATCCTCCCGGTTCCAGCGCCCTGGCCCGGATATGTTCCCGGTTGATAATATTAAAAAACAATTCTACTTTATCTGCGTAATCGGGGTACACCTTCAAAAACTGCTCCTTCACATCTCCTGAAACCGCGTAGATCCGGTCCATCCTTTCATAACAGCCCTGATCCAACTCTCTGGAATATCCTGCTTTTCCATAATCAATATGAAGAAACGCCGCTTTCTTTACCGCTTTTACCTTCTCCGCCACATACCAGGTGGCCGGTCCTTCCAGATAAGCCACCGCCAGATCATATTCTCCCGGCAGTCCGGCCATTCCATCTGCCAGCGCTCTGCGCAGGATCTTCTCCCTTCCCTGGCCTCTGTCTTTCGCTTCATTCTCAGTCTTCCGGGACGCCGCAAGACGGCCAAGGGCCTTCTTCAGACTTTTCTCTCTAAGCAGCGCCTTTCCAAGACGGGCGCCAATATAAATCTTTCCACCTGTCGAAAGCACAGAACGGCTGTCCGTATGCCGGTTCAGGATATGTACATACCCGGGCACTTCCGCGAAAAGCTCTCCACGCGGGATCAACACATACAGACTGATCCGGTACTGTTTTGGATCCAGCAGACGCATAAGCTCGATCAGCGCCCTCTCCGCTCCTGCCCTTCCCATGGTATTCATTACGAATAGAATACTTTTTCTACTGCTCATAGCCTCTCTCTTTCTGCGCCTGCCGCGCCTGCTGTTCCCGCTTAAGCTGCCTTAGGTCATATACCTTCGCATCAGGCATAGGTTCGTTCACTTTCTCCAGTATTGTTCCCCTGCAGAAGATATGTTCATCCAGTTTCCGTTCCAGCCAGCGCATCCGCATATAAGCAAAACTCCATGCCGCGATACTTCCCACAAACACTCCGATACCATACCAGGCATCCGGGAATTCTTTCGCGAAAATACTCACTACTCCTGTGATCACCACAAAGATCAGGCTGGTCAGCATGCTTCCTGTCAGATCGTTGAAATACTGAAGAAACAGAATGATCGTATACAGAAGAAACAGTACAAAATAACCTGCCGCCAGACAAGGGTAGATATTCATTACAAGTCCTGTCATTCCCAGTCTTGGAAGAAAGATAATCCCCAGAAGGAAAACCACCACAGAGATGATATACTGCAGCTGTGTCACACGCATCAACTGTTCGCCCATCAGACGGAACATCCGCTTTTTCGCCTTTATAACATCCTTCAGCCTTCCGCCAAGCACTGCCTCTGTATACTCCTGGTACCGCTTATGGAAATTCATCTCCACATAGGCGATAAAGATAATACTGGCAGACAGGTTTGTAAACATGGCAATGCAGCTCGCCATATCATAAGGCTGGTTGCACACATACGTGTCTGCCAGGACCATACGCATATCTTCTTTGGTCCAGAACACAAAATTATGGATAAACAATCCCAGAATATACAGGAAATTTGTAAAGATCAGTTTCCAATAGATCCGGAAATAAGACAGCACCTCCCGATAATGATGGCTGTTCCTGTGAAAATACGTCTTCGCGTATCCAAATTCCAGACAGGCAATCAGGAAAAACCCAATGGTCATGGAAAGAAGCATACTGTAAGTGATCGACATCCCGATCAGAAAACGGAAGATCAGAGACAACAGGAAACAAACCAGCATACCCAGAGTAAAAAACATAGAAATCGTTTTATACGCCTTGACAATGGAGAGATAAAGCATCTGGTAGAAACACAAACTAAGCCCCATGAACCCGCAAAAAGCGGTAAACACCCAATAAAGCGGGATCTCTCCCACAAAATAAGCCCAGATATGGAACGGGATCCCGATCAGAGCCGCAAGGCCAATATTCAGCGCCATCCCCACATAAATGCAGGGCAGGATATCCTGATGCCGCTCTTCAAAGATCCGGTCTCCCACATACTTGGACAGCACAGAGTTAAACGGGGAGGCAGCCAAAAGAGAAAAGATAAAAATATACAGGATCGTACAGGAAAAAAGCTCCCGGTCATAATATCGCACGCTGTTAAATTCAAGGAAAATATACATCAGCAACATCGTTCCGATCACCACCAGCATAGGCGTGACCGTAGTAAGCATACTGTATCCCGATCCGTACAGAGTGTGAACCAGCGTATGTCTTTTAAAAATCCGGTTCAGTTTAATTCCAATTCCGGCCATTACTCTTCTCCTCTCCGCTACCTTACTGTAAATGGCGTCTCAGGCCATGGCACGTCATTCTCCGCCGCCATCTCCTGATAGATTCTCTCATAAGTATGTCTCATATATTCGATGCGGTATTTCCTGCAGACACGCTGATAACCAATCTCACCCATCTGTCTGCGCTCTTCCGGATTTTCAGCCAGCTCCAGGATCGCATCGGATATTTTCCCGATATTCATGATCGGAAGCACGATACCCGCCGCGCCCAGATCATCGTCTTCTCCATAGATCAGACCCGCGCAGTTTCCCACATTTGTAGCGATCACCGGTTTTCTGGCCGCGAATCCCTCCAGGATCGTCAGCGGCTGCCCCTCACTGATACTGGTAAGGATCAGCATATCCATCTTCCCGATATACTCCCGGGTAACGATCCGGTCTGTGAAGACCACATCCTTGACCTGAAGATTCTCTACAAGATCAAAACACTCCTGCGCATATTCTTCATCCTCATCCCAGGGCCCCATGATCCAAAGTTTCAGTCTGTCGTCTCGTTTCTTCGCGTAATAGAACGCGTTGATCATAGTCTTCACATCTTTGATCGGCGTCACCCGCAGGATCGCCCCGATATGGATCATCGGATCTTGCGGATCTTTTCCCGGGATCTCCGCGTAATCCTCCACCGGAATCCCGTTAGGCGTGATCCGCGTCTTATCCTCCGGACAGCCCAGCTCCAGCTGCAGAGATCTGGCATCTCCAAACAGCGAAGTAACCATGTCCGCATGCTGATATGCGCACAGAGACAATTTCCGAAACTGTTCAATCCAGAAATCCTTGTACACTCCCTGTACCCATCTCGCCTTAATGATCTCCTCTTCCCGCTCTCTGGTATAGATACCGTGTTCTGACACAAGCAGCCGGCAGCCAAACAGCTCTTTGGCCATACTCCCCACGATACCGGAATATCCAGTGGCTACACAGTGATAAAGATCCGCTCTAGGCGGCCGAAACTGCAGCGTAAAACCAAGCGGGAGATAAATAGACCGCAGCGTCCACAGAAAATCAGAAAACACAATATTAGTATAGCGAAGCTGATAGACCTCTTTGGCAATCTCCAGAAAATCTTTTCCCATCAGCAATTCATCTATCGACATCTTCTTCTCCTGGAACATTCGGAAGATCACGCTCCAGTTGACCTTCTCACCGATCACCAGCGCCCGCAGCGCCTCATATTCATCCGCATTCAGACGTACCTTTGATTTTCGGTTTTTCTTCCCGCCGTACAGCCACTGCTTATCGTTCAGATAGATTTCTCTCACCTGCGTCAGGTTCTCCGGCAGTTCATAGGCAAACTTCCCGCTGATGCTCCTGTCCGCCACAATCGCCGCTACGGTAAACTCAATATTGGGAAACTGTTGGATCAGGCTGTGTACCCAGCTTGACACCCCGCCGACCACATAGGGATAACATCCCTCGGCCACAATGCATACTTTCATAAACAGTCTCCTTTCCCTGATCAATCTTCAATGTAATAGTCCGCGTGATTGATCTGCTCCAGCTTGATCTGTACAGAATCTTTCTCCGCAGTGATCATATACCAGCCAGTCTCAATCTCTTCATAAGTTCCGCCTGTGATCTCCAGGATCTCTTCCCCGTGAAGCCGCAGGACAAAATAACTGTCTCCATCCATGGAATTCACTTTGAGTTGAACGGTATCATCTTTTCGTTCCATCTCATAATCCAGCGCCAGATAATTTCTTACTCTTCTGTCTGCCTCTGTAGCCGTAGTCTTCTCAAAACATTCAAATGGAGTTCGGTACGGCCGATAATTTTTGGACCAGTCATCGCTGATAATACTCCAGTCATCATCATGAGAACTGGGATAAATCACCTTGGAAGTATCCAGGGATGTCCCATAATAACCATATGCCGTCTGGAGGCATCGGGACCGAAAATCATCCTCATTTTCCATATATTGACTGTCCATATAAACAGGCAATTCCAAAACTTCCCCATTCAAATATGTGAAAAAGTCCTCCTCGTCCTGCTCATTATAATCGGTCAGCACTGTATGAACATTGGAGAGTAATTTGCCCTCTCCCACCAACTCCTCATATTCTTCTCTCTCCAACCCGCCTGCCTGAAAAGTACGGATCTCATAATTGGGAAGTTCCTGTTTATATAATTCCAAGTCCTCCCTGATCTTTTCCTCTAATGGAACATCCGATTCCTGATACCCGGACAATCCCATCTCCCCCGATGCTTTTGTTACCTGACGGTAATAGAATTCCAGAAGGTCTTCATCCAACTCTCCCTTCTCTCCGTAATCAAGTCTTGGAGCGCTGGTAACTGTCATAACATCATCCGTATCATAATAGATTGCCGTGATAGACGGCCAGAGAATATCCCGGAACACAATAGAAGAATCCTGCCCGTATTCCTCTCCCATGACCTCCGGGTTCTCGTCAGACAGAACCGGATAATTCTCCACCACAGACACCTGCGCGTTAACCACCGGATAGAGATAGGCCTCATCGGAATCTGCCGCAAAACCTGTCAAAAGCCCTGCTCCCATCTGTCCTGTCAGATAGTCTCCGTTGACCACATAAACCTTCCCGGGGCCGGGCGCATACCGCCAGATGATCGCCGGAAGATCTTCATTCTCCACATCCTGGATCCATGCGTCCTCCGACTGAGCCACCGCATAAGCGGTTACAGAATCGTCCAATCTGGCATAGGGCATCTCCTGTTCATAATCTGTATATACCGTCTCGCCGCCGATCACAAGTCCCGCAAACAGCTTGAACCCATCTACTGTGATCTCATCCTCTTCAATCTCCGCTATTCCAAGCGCGCCTCTCAGCCTCCGGTTCTCCAGCGCCGTAAGCTCTGGAAGTCCCGAGATCACCACATGTCTGCCCTGCTCTGACAGATCAGCAAGCGCCTGAACATCTTCTGGCCCAAGATCCGATCCGCTGACGATCAAAAAGCCAGCTCCGGATTGATCTTTTGCCGCCTCATCCAGGTCTTGATAATAACAAAACTGCTTCTTCTGAACATTGCACCAGGATCTCCCTACGTGAAGGCAGTCTTCCTCTTCCTCTCCCACCAGACCTACATTAGCTTCATCTCCGGCCTCAGCATGGAGATTCCGTACCAGCCGTTCATACTGAACCTTCTCTGTCTGGATTTTCGCTTCCGGAACCGCATCCTCCACAGTAATGTTTTCTCCCGAATTGATCAACAGATTCCCAGAGGCGCCGATCAGCTGGAACATCAGCAGCACCACACACATGATCACTGTGATCGCTATGTAATTTGATCTGCTAATCATCTGCCGCACCTCCACTGTTATATCCATAGTCAATCGCGAAATTGTTCAGATAATATTCATTCTGTTCAATACAGTAACAGATAAAGTCTTCATCCTCATAGTAGACTTTCATCTCATTGGGGAAACGCCTCTGGTACTCCTGGGCCCAATAGTACATCCGGGAATTAACTATAATCCTGTTTGTATCTGCATACTGTCCCAGTCCACTCTTTGCCGGCAAGTCCTCGCTCGCCCATTCCTCACTTACAAAAGCATCTACATCATCTGTAAATTCTCCCAGTGCGTAGTTAATACTCCTCTTCTCGATAAAGAAGAACACATATTGGGTAGGAATAAACATCTCATCTCTGCTTTTATAATTCTCCATACTTTCCAGAAAATCAATCGTCTCATAGTGCCAGGCTTCTGGAGAAATCATGTTCCGTTCCTCATTACAAGACACGATCGTCCATTTTTGATAAGGATATTTCTCCATAATGTCATATACACACAAAGCCGCTCCGTCTCTTTCCAGACTAGAAGCATTAACGATTTTCTCCCTCACCTCTCCGCTGGTTACCATGTTGCCGACAAAAACAGCCGCCAATGCAAGAGAGGCCATCTGCCAGAACCATCTTACCCGCAAAAGTTCGCTGCCTATCACAAGGGCGCCATCTACTGCAAGACTGACGCCAACCATCAGTGAATAGCTAAGATAAATACTGCTCCGATTTTCGTCCAACAAGGAAGGAAGACCTATTCTCCCAGCTGCGCACACCAACGCCAACATACCTATATAGAGAAGATTCATCAAAAGGAACCGGCTGTACTCCCATTCCCGAAATATCCACATAAAGGGAATCAGCCCTGCCGTCGCCACCATACACATGATCCAGATGTCCAGATATTCCTGGGAAGAAAAGATCAGCGACTGCATTAAACTCATAATTCCTTCCTTTGCCGAAACCACAAACTGTTTCGCCCGCTCTGCCAATGACGGTTTCACAATTTTGTCAGGCACAATCTCTTCACCCTGAGACTCTCCCATCAATTCCCCATTATTTGTAACTTCTTCCGCCGGAAGTTCTTCCTCTGTCACCGTGTTTCCAGATTCCACCTCGCCATCCGAATTCTCTTCTTCGGAATTATATATTCCCATAACCTCCAATGCCCAATATAAAGAACCCTCCAGGGGAGTTCCTGTAGCAAACGCAACTCCCATAGGAAATATCGGGATCAGAACAGAAATCAACGCAGCACATATGAGCCTTCGCAGCGTCCGGGGAGGTATCACATATCTGATATAAGCAATGGCCCCCGCAAGGATCAGAAGTCCTGCTATAATCGTATTATAAAAATGCGCAGAAAGCGTAAGACCAAAACTAAGGATCAACAGCCACAGCCAGATCGTAGATTCTCTCCACCTATGTTTCTCGCTGATCTGTGTATAAAGAAGCTTCTCCTTCTTCATCTTTTTGTATTCAGCATTTTCATCCCGGATTGCCCGGAAAAGACCGATCAAAGCGACCCCACACGGAAAGATAAACATCATTCCGAACTCCTGGGGCAGTGAACTGTAAAACCTGGAATACCGCATCCCCATGATATAGCCTCCCACAGCATAAGCTGCGTAAGCAATATAAGGAGTATAACGGAAACGGCACATTTCTTTCAGAAATGCCAGCAGCATGGTAAAAATATAAAATGTCTGCACCGGTCCAAATAAAAGAACAAGCCGTACTGTCGGAATATCAAATACCGCGTGGATGTAATAAAGCAAAGCATGCATGCCAAAAGGATACACCCCGTTACAGAAAAGATTCCCCTTATCCACTTCATTAATCCACAGCATATGGACTACCAGATCTGACGCTCTGGGACCAAAATGATTGGTAATGCTAAAAAACCAGATTATAAAAGCACTGCAGCCGACAAACAGAATAATCTCGAAAAAATTCTTTACAAAAAAGCGGACAAATTTTTTCAATCCTCTTCTTATTTTTCTCCCTGCCCAACGAAAAAATATCCTCCTGCTATACCGGAAACTGTTCTCTCTCTTTAAAAATCTGCGAATATGGATCATTGTTTCCTTGCAGTGATCTTCCCACAATACTTTCCTTGCCCGCACTATCATAATCACCGGAACAGCCAGTGTAAATATGATCAGAACATACCTGTTGGTAACATGAATAAGCCCGAGCAGCAACACAAGCATAATGTAAAAGAAATTACCAGCAATAACAGAAAAAACAAATTTCTGCGTCCACGTTTTCTCTTTCAACACCCGGCGCAGGATAAAATATGGCAGTATAACTACCATAAACGTATAGATAGTAAAAATTTTCGCGATCCACATCGCAGTCACTAAGTTAAAAGACATTCCGCGCCTCCTGTACTTTTTCCTTCTTGTTCTCTTATCCCTGGAACAGCCGTATCAACTCCATGGTCTCCCGGTTTACCACAATACCGGAC
The DNA here is from genome assembly GCF_048354975.1 of Massilistercora timonensis. Lineage (NCBI taxonomy): Bacteria > Bacillati > Bacillota > Clostridia > Eubacteriales > Massilistercora > Massilistercora timonensis. The sequence goes on from NZ_DBGCJQ010000095.1 coordinate 31,261, forward strand.
TTCTTTAACTGTTCCATACACCGCAAAAATGCGTCTCTGTCATTATAAGCAAAATAATATTTCATACAGCCGATATAGGTATCCAGTTGATAATCTCTGTATTTTAAAGCTCTCCGGGACCATTTTTCCGCCACTGAGAACTCCCCGATCTCTACCAGATCCTCAATTAGATGCCGGTATTGCGGCCCTTCCATCATATCCGGATGATAACGGAACAACATATCCGCGATCTCATCTTCCATATATGTATAAGACCGCTTTTCATCCCCGTTCAAAATGTTCTGGCGCAGAACCTCATCAATATAGCTAAGGAGCAGACTGCCCAGCTCAAAATCCTCTGGATCGTCCTTAAACCTGGCATACATATTCTGTACATTTCCCCTGAACTCCGAAAGCACATCCATAATCACCGATGCCGCATAATGAGAAGTCTCCGAATCCGGATTATCAAGAGCAATCGCAATCGACCCCAGAGAATGGCGAATATCCTTTTTCAGCACGTCCAAGAGCATTTTCCTTCGGCGTCTGACATCACTGATCACAAGCACTTCCTGCATTGGACTGATATTGATATCCCGCTCAATGTCGGCGGGTGTATACGTTTTTACCCGCTCTCTGCTGAAGGAAATATCATCCATATCCACATTCCTTTTAGAAAAGAATATATAAAGGAAATGGGACAGCGCCAGGAACAACGGCGCTACCAGGGGGCATACCAACATCACAAAAAAAAGCAGAAAGTATTTTGCTCGATGTCCCCGCTCCTGTTTTCTGTCCCTTACACGGGTCAGACCCCGCAGCAGATACAAAACAGCCACAATCAGATTCAGGATCAAGATCAGAATAAGTAAGGCAAGTCCCATATTACACACTCTCTTTCAAATTACAAACCACGCCCTGAGACGAAAAACGCCGGATCACCACGGTAGCTTCCTGGGGATCAGAATTAGCCAGCAGAATATAAAGATATCCGTCCTCGCCAACGCCTACCCGGTCTGTCTCCCGAAGATTTTTTAATAACAGTTCGTTGTAATGATTCAGTTCTCTTTCATTTTTCTGCAAAACTTCCACAGGGCCTGCGGACTGAAGGCAGATCAACGTAGCCACTCCGTATTCTCTCTTCCGTATCTCCTGTCCTGTCCGAATCTCTGCGGCAAACGCTTCCCTATTCAGAATATTAGTTCCCGGCAGATAGCGCTTATCGCTGATGGCATTGAGATATACATCCGATCTCGCGATCGCATTCTGGGTCATATATCCCACAACTTTCAAAAGATTCATCTGATGAAGAGAAATCTTCTCAAAGGGAAGGCTCCATACCATCAGGATATATTCCAGATCGTCTCCATGCCTGAGCCCATAAGCCATAACCGGCATCTCCTTCTTCAGGCTCTTATTGACATATACTTCATTGCGGGACAGACACTCCAAAAGATCTTCTCTCCCCGAATATTTCAGAGATTTTCCAAGTTGACGGGCAATGTCTGTAGTCGCTACCAGAAGACGGCAGTAATCTGCATTGGACACCTTATAGATTGCAACATCGTCCGTCTCCAGCACCCGGCAGAGCACTTCTGCCGCCTGGTACATAGCCTCTCCCGGATTCAGTTTCTCCAGACTGGCCGTCATATCCTGCAGAACCCCAAGGCTGTCGTCATAAGATACGATATGGTCCTCCAGAATATTCTTCACCTTCAGATTACTGCTGTTAATATCATAAATATCGTCCAACTGCCCGGACAAGAACGCAATTTCCTCATCTTTGTCATCTGTGACAAGTTTGATGCTGTCCCGCAGATGCCCTACTGCCATACCAACGATAAACAACTGGGCCATCCAGATATAAACGTTATAGTCTACCAACACCTCAAACAATGTTGTACCGTAGGTCTCCCGGAAAATGAAGCCAATAATACTGAAAAAAGCAGAGACAATCGCCTGCCGCTTGCCATAGAAAATCGCGAAAAGCAGAACATACAGAAGAAAGACGTCTACTCTCTGGAAATACTCACTGTCCGCCGTCCGGTTATTGAGAAGAAAGACCAGAATAAATACAATCACATTCTCCACAAAAGGAAGCACTGCAAAAAACGTCTTCTCAAACTTGCGGAACATTCTCTGGAACCAGTTTCCTTCCCTCTCTTCCCGTTTCAGGAAGTCATTCCGGTTCTTATCCATATATTCCATCATTTTGCGGACTCTCTCTTCATAATGGAAACGAGTTTCAATTCCAAACTCTTCCATTACTCTCCGCCCGGACATAATATTTTTCTGTGTAAGTCCGATGGTATTATCCTTGATCAGAATGGTTCTTGCCGATGTCTCTTTGATCACCCGGGCAATCTCAATCTCATTTTCTTCTTCTGATGACGTGATCTGATAAGTCCTGTACTGATGTTCTTCCCTGCTTACAATCTCATAGATCGCGTACACCGCATCCGCCACATACACGGAAGAGAATATCTTCTTCTCCGATGCGGAAACTCTTCGATCCTTCAGTGCTTCCAAACAAAGTTTACCGTGAACCTCTGTAATATCTTTCCGCTTCTTAGGAAGCCAGTACAGATGATCCAGCCGGAGCACATATGTATCCATCTCTGTTGTCTCTCCATACCGGATGACCAGATTCTCTCCCTGGGTAACCAGCATTCCCTTGGTGGTGACAGGTGAAGTTTCCTGGTCTTCTGTGATCATATCCGCATAGCTTTCCTCGTAAACTTCATGAGAAGAAATATATACAAATTTGGGAACGCTCAACATCTGTGAAGCCATCAGAAGATTCACCAGACTGGACATATAATACATAGACTCCCGCCGGGTTCTTCCGCTGCTCAGATTGGGATCATACGCTCCTGTAAACAGGACCATGTCCGGCGAAGCGCTGTCTATGATCTCCTTGATACTATCTGTATCATATCGAAAATCGTACTGCTCAAAGACATAGGGGTGGCGCCTGGTCGAATGATCGCTGCCTGTCAGCACGTAGACTTCCCAGCCCTCTTTATTAAATTTTTCAATCAACTGGCTTACAAATATGTTGTAGCCTCCTACGATCAATACTTTCACTGCTTTTTTCTTCCCCTTTTTTCAAACACTTTCATCTGTTTCATTAAGACATTCCTCTGTTTGGCACTTGCGATCACATCCCGCGCCGTCCCACGCCCCATCCTTCGATTATTACGCAAAAAAGTCCATATCGTAATGGCCCATAAAACCGGCCAGGTGATCACCCATTTGTAAAGCTTTGGGTAAGCGGAGCGCATCATCCTATGTACCGTTTTCGCATAAGCCAACAGTATAAAAGGATTACTTTCCATGATCACCACCCGCGATTTCTCACCCTTCCCAAACTCACCGCCCCGGACGATATCCTGATACATCATCCCGCTGCTCTCGTGGCAATGACAAGCACCTTTCATTCTCTCCATCCACGGAACATCCGCAGCAGAAAGTCCAAGATGATCTATGCAAACTCTTGTCACCGTCCACGCAAATCCAGTCAGTCCCGTAGCCTTCAAATACTTCAAAAAGTGTGCTTCCTCCACCTTATGTCCTTTTACCTTCCAGAATACACACCAGTCACAAAGTAACCGCAAACCAAATCCTTCTCGTACAAAATGCTGAAACATATGCAGCAACAATTGAAAAGCATTTTCCGCCGGTGGGAGCACAGGAAGTTCTGTTCCTGCAATCTGATAACGATCCGGCTGATACCTCAGCTGATTATAAATTTTAACCACAGCTTTATCCACACCTGAATCAGCAAGCACATCACAAGGCCGCCAGTGAAGTTCCAACAGTCGAAAAGCTCCACCGAATTCCTTTCGATAACCGCTATGAAATTCTGCCAGCCCTTTCTCTACGTCAAATCCATGAGAACGCAGAACACTATCTGCCTGACAGTATTCTTCAAAACACGGAACATACACATCCACATCCGCCAGCTTACGCATATCCTCCCGCGGATAAAGCGAATTCAACGCTACTCCCTTCAAAAGGTAGCATTGGATCCCCGCCTCCTCCAGGATCGAAAGAACAAGAGTAGAAAAAGATAGCATACAATAATACTGATAAGCAGTATTCTTCTGAACTTCCCGCAAACTTTCTTTTATTTTCTCCGGGATCTTTACCTGAGGATACTTTTCAAGCCCCGCCCAGACAATACTTCCGATCTGATGCCGGCCGCAAAGTTCCCACAGTTTTCCCCACTCGTCTTCCTGCAGGCTGTCAAGCATTCTCTCAACTTTTTCCCGCTCGCTGGTCTCATTTTCAAGGCCAGCCGCAATAAGAACGTCCAGTGTATGTTCAATTCGAGCGCTCATAATTCTCCTTTATACTATAATTTATCATTTTATTATACCGAATTATGAATAAAACCACAAGCTGTCACAACCTTATTTGCATAAAAAGAGCAAATTTCTCACTTTATTCCTTTTTTAATTATAAAAAAGCGCCGTAAAAACGGCGCTTTTCCTATGGACCTGGCGGGAATCGAACCCGCGTCCGAAAGCCCATCCACCAGGGCATCTCCCATCACAGTCATTATTTTGACATTCCCTCCGTCCGTCACCTAATGACAGGTTACGGACTTCAGTAGCTTCATAAGTTCTTCCATCTCCTCAAAGCTTTGGAGGTGAAGTGCTCCGCCTCGTTGAAGCCGGACGCTTAAGCAGCGGATGACCTAAGGCCGACTACTGCCAAAATTAGGCAGCGTACGCTAACTGTCTATCGTCTGCGTTTATATTTAGGTGGAACTTTTAACGTAGTGTCCCGCTACGGATGGCTTCCCCGACTTCCAGACCCCCGTCGAAACCAGTACAAGCCCTTATTCCTGTGCTTTCTTCTGGTCCGCAGACAATCCTTCGTCTGTTCGCTTCTTTATTATATGGAACCCGGTCTCTTTTGTCAAGGAACGCCGCCCGTTTTCTTCTTCCAGCGGAATGTCCTGATACCGGCATATGGATAGCAGAAGGCCAAACATCAGACAGGTCACCAGCATAACGCTTCCGCCGGTGGTGATGAAAGGACAGTACACCTCGCCCGGGAACAGGATCCCAAGATTACGCAACACATACACGCCGATCTGGGCCAGCATGGCCACGCAGCAGCCGGCGCCCATCAGCATACCCAGCCGGTTCTTCTGCCCCAGGGAGATATGGAACAGCCGGCCGATGAGATACAGGATCAGTCCCAGCAGGGCAAGGGCCGCAAGGATGCCAAAATATCCCGTCACATAGGTAAGCACATAATCCACCGCCGGGAACTCCTGAACCTGTCCCTGAAGAGAATCGCTGGTGCCCACAAGCCTGCTGCTGCCCAGCACTTCCCGCAGCACCTCTTTGGGCCAGCTCATCTCTCCCTCCGCCTGTCCAAAGAGAAGGGCGAGACGCAGCTTCTGATACCCATTTCCAAAGATCCCGGTGAACAGTGCCGCAGCAATGGGGATCACTGCCATTCCTGTCCCGATCCCTGCCAGGGCTTTTTTCTTCGACACCTGGAACCAGCCTTTCCCTACGGCGATACCAAGAAGGATCAGATCGATCTCCAGAAGGAGAAGCGCCGTCTCCATACGGGCGCACAGAGCTGTAACAAGAAGCCCCGGCATCATCCACGCAAGACATTTTCCCAGTCCTATCATTCCCTCCTGCCGGTATTGATACAAGATCCCCCCGTAGAGAGGCGCAAACAGAGGCCAGAAAAGATATATGCTCACCGCCACGCCCATGAAGTAAACCCATCCTGCCATGCCGTTCACAGTGACACCAAACACAAACCCACCCAGCAGCAGAAGAACCGCCAACATCAGCGTACAGCCTCTGGCCCTTCTTCCAATCCTGCTGTAATCGATCAGACACACTCCGATCATCAGCGCCAGTCCCAGGCACAGATAGATCAGCTGCCGCAGCGGATCCCCAATGGTAACCATGACGCCGGGAAGCTTTGCGGTAATAACCGTGCGCACTCCCAGACCCAGCAGACTCAGGAAAACAATCAGCACAATGCTCCCCCACGGCACCTGAGGCCGATGGACCAGATCCAGAGCCGCACCCGCCTCCACCGGATCTCCCATCTCCGCTACCGCCGCCGTTTCCGCTTCTTCAGCCGTCATGCCAGCCGCCTGGAACGCGACTTTTTGCTCTTCAATATGACCTTCCATTTCACGCCGCGCGGCGCGGCCCGCCTGCCGGGAGCGGATCTGCTGTTCCATGGTATCCAGGTATTCTTTCCTATCCATAACATACACCTCCCAGAACACCGGCTACCGCCCTGGAGTATTCTTCCCACTCTTCCTTCTTCGTCTTCAGGAACCGTTTCCCTTCCCTGGTAAGGCGATAGTATTTCCGGGTCTTTCCCAGCACCTCCTGCTCATAGGCGTCCACGTACCCTTTGGACTCCATCCCGTGAAGCAGCGGATACAGGGTCCCTGCCTTCAGTTCAAATACATTCCGGGACTTCTCCCGCAGAGTCTCGATCATCTCATATCCATACATGTCTTTCTCTTCCAGAAGCTTCAGGATCAGCATAGAGGTGCTTCCGGAGATCAGGCTTTTATCTACTGGCATAAGTATTCCTCCTTTTCATTATATATCGGAAATCTATATATCGCTTATCTAAATATTATATCGGTTATCTATATATGTCAACCCACTTTTTCTATTTCCTGTTTAAAAAGTCCGTTTTATGCATTTCTTTTGCATATTTTGTATATTTATAAATTTATTTATTTTATCCTTGCATATTTATAAACTTTAGTGTATAGTATTGGTTACGGCAAGAAACCATTTTCAAAAAGAAGAATACATAGATCAGGAGGATTTGACATTATGAAAGAGAAAGTTGTACTGGCCTATTCCGGCGGACTGGACACTACCGCCGTCATCCCGTGGCTGAAGGAAACCTTCGGCTATGACGTGATCTGCTGCTGTGTGAACTGCGGACAGGGCGAAGAACTGGAAGGACTCCAGGAGCGGGCCAAGATGTCCGGCGCTTCCAAGCTGTATATCGAGGACATCGTAGATGATTTCTGCGACAACTATATTGTTCCCTGCGTGCAGGCTCACGCCATCTATGAGAACAAATATCTTCTGGGAACCGCTATGGCCCGTCCGGCCATTGCCAAGAAGCTGGTAGAGATCGCCCGCAAGGAGGGCGCTTCCGCCATCTGCCACGGCGCCACCGGCAAGGGCAACGACCAGATCCGTTTCGAGCTTGGCATCCGCGCCCTGGCTCCGGACCTGAAGATCATCGCCCCCTGGCGGATGACTGACCTGTGGACCATGCAGTCCCGGGAGGACGAGATCGAGTACTGCCACAAGCACGGCATCGATCTTCCCTTCGACGCCAGCCACAGCTACAGCCGTGACCGGAACCTGTGGCACATCAGCCACGAGGGCCTGGAACTGGAGGATCCCTCCAATGAACCTAATTACGAGGATCTTCTGGTCCTTGGCGTAACGCCGGAGAAGGCTCCGGACGCTCCGGAATACGTGACCATGACCTTTGAAAAGGGTGTTCCAAAGAGCATCAACGGGGAAGAGATGAAGGTTTCTGATATCATCCGCAAGCTCAACGAGCTGGGCGGCAAGCACGGCATCGGGATCTGCGACATCGTGGAGAACCGTGTTGTGGGCATGAAGTCCCGCGGCGTCTATGAGACTCCCGGAGGAACCATCCTTTACGAGGCGCACCAACAGCTGGAAGAGCTGGTATTGGACCGCGCCACTTACGAAGTGAAAGAAGAGATGGGCAACAAGCTGTCTCAGGTAGTATACGAAGGAAAATGGTTTACCCCCCTGCGGGAAGCCATCCAGGCCTTCATCGAGAGCACTCAGGAATATGTGACCGGCGAAGTGAAGTTCAAACTTTACAAAGGCAACATCATCAAGGCCGGCACCACTTCACCCTACTCTCTCTACAGCGAGTCCCTGGCGAGCTTCACCACCGGAGATCTGTATGACCATCACGACGCAGACGGATTCATCAACCTCTTTGGCCTGCCGCTGAAAGTACGGGCTATGAAGATGCTGGAAGTAGAGAAAAATAAGAAATAACCTGGACAAGCAAGGACGCCGGAGAATCATCTCCGGCGTCTTTTCACTGCTTTTCTACAATTCTTTGATCACACAACAGCCCTTCTTCTGCTGCTTCACCTCATAC
>NZ_DBGCJQ010000096.1:0-5232 GCF_048354975.1 Massilistercora timonensis
ATCTCCTCTTTTGTAAGTTCCCGGTACTGCCCCGGCGCAAGCTCCGGGTCCAGCTTAAGGCTTCCCATGGACAGCCGCTTCAGATACAGCACTTCCTTGCCAACCGCCTGGAACATCCGTTTCACCTGATGGAACTTTCCTTCCTGGATGGTCAGAAGGATCTCTGACACAAAACCAGGATCTTCTTCCCCGCCTGTAGAAACCGTCTTTAGGATCTCCAGCCTGGCCGGCATGGTTTTCTCTTCCTTCTCTTCCCCAAGGCCTGCAAGAAAGAGGCCTTGGGCAAACTGTTCCACATCCTCACCGGTCACTTCGCCCCGGACTTTTGCATAGTAACACTTGTCCACATGCTTCTTGGGGGAAAGGAGCCGATGGGCCAAAGGACCGTCGTTGGTGATAAGAAGCAGCCCTTCCGTATCCTTATCAAGCCGCCCCACCGGAAACAGATCTTTTCGCCGGTCCTCTCCCAGAAGATCCAGGACTGTCCGGTCCCGGCTGTCGGTGGTGGCGGTGATCACCCCCGCCGGCTTGTTGAGCATATAATACAGATATTTCTGATAGGGGATCTCGCGGCCGTCCAAAGTGACCTGGTCTTTTCCTTCTTCCACTTTGGCTTCCGGCTTTTTCACCGGGACGCCGCCCACCATCACCCGGCCTTTGCGGATAAAGGCCTTCACCTCCTGCCGGGTGCCTTCCCCCATCTCCGCCAGATATTTGTCCAGCCGCATCATCAGCACATCCTCCATCCGGGCAGATATTTGTTCTTCAGCATACCCCCTGCAAGCTTCCCCCATCCCAGGGGATAACCGTCCACACACACCAGGTACCAGCTGTTTTTCTTCTTTCCCCTCTCTTCCGGGACCAGATCCTCCACATCCAGGGTCTCTCCCTTCAGATAGCGGAAGACCCGCCCGTCATCGGCAGAAAGATCGATCACTTTTTTGTACTCTTCTTTCTTCAGGTTCATGGCCAGCGCCTGGCTTGGCTCAAAACGCTGTTTCTTCAGTTCCCCCATCAGAAGGCCTGTCCGCAGGAACCTGACGCCCCGAAGATCCGGGATCCCGGAGGGCATATAGTACACCCGCTCCTTATTGATCTCTATCCGGGACGGATCAAAATCTCTTTGGATCTCCCCCAGGAAATCTGCCAGCGGTTCCGGCAGTCGCTTTGGCCGTCCCGAGCCGGCAAGGCGGGGCGCCTCCTCCCCGGGGCCTTTCTGAAGCAGCGCCAGATAATGGCCCTCCCCCTTCATTTTGTGAGGGAAGATCCGCACAGTCCGCCTAAGATCCGGATATTCCAGATCCCCGGGAATCCCTTGTGAGAACCCTTCATAAGGCGTCATCTCCAGGATCTGAAACTCCGGGAACTCTCTTAGAAGATGGGCGATCACTTCCTCATTCTCCCGCCGGCCAAAGGTGCAGGTGGAATACAGCATAAGCCCGCCCGGGCGCAGCATCTGCGCCGCCTGCAGGATGATCCCCTTCTGGATCTTGCAGAAGTACTCCGGTCCGTGCTCCTCCCAGGCCTTCACCATCTTCCGGTCTTTGCGGAACATCCCTTCGCCGGAGCAGGGAGCGTCGATCAGGATCTTGTCAAAATATCCGGCAAAGCGGGGCACCAGCGCCCCCGGTTCTTCGCTTAACACCAGCACATTTCCAATGCCGAAAAGCTCAATGTTCTTCAGAAGCCCCTTGGCCCTGGAACTACTCAGGTCATTGGCTGCAAGAAGGCCTTCTCCCTGAAGCTTTGCACCAAGCTCTGTGGCTTTTCCCCCCGGTGCCGCGCACACGTCCAGCACCCGGTCTCCGGGATGGACCGGCAGCCGGTCCGCCGGGGTCATGGCGCTTGGCTCCTGAAGATAATAAAGCCCTGCGAAGTAATAGGGATGCCGGGAAGGCGCCTCCTTCTCCCCGTCATAATAAAATCCATTGTGGATCCAGGGGATGGGGCGGATCTCAAAAGGACAGATCCGCCGGAATTCCTCCACGGAAATTTTCTGCGTATTTACCCGAAGCCCATAATAACGGGGATTGTCAAAACAGGCTATATAGGAATCAAAGTCTTCTCCCAGAAGACCCTTCATTTTCTCTTCAAATGCCTGAGGCAGTTTCATGGGATGTTCCCTCCAGCTGGTTTTCCTGTGATTGCACATACTTAAAATAGTATACCATATCTGCCGCAAGAACTCTACCCTTCTCCGGGAGTTTCCAGCCTTTCCTTCTCTCAGGAATACTCATACCGAAGCCTTCGATCCTCCAGCGCCTGCAACACATAGTAAGGATTCAGGCTGATCTCCTCCCCCTCCTGGTAGACATAGATCCCCACATGCAGGTGTACGTCGAACTTTCCTCTGGTCCCCTCCGGGCCATAACCTGAATCTCCCATATATCCCAGCAGTTCCCCCGCCCGGATCCGGTCTCCTTTCCCAACTTGTCCGTAGGAATCCAGATGTGCGTAGTAGTAATAAGTACCACTATCTCCCGTTATGCCTATCCGGTAGCCGCCCTGCTCCAGCCATCCAAGATTTGTCACCACTCCATCTGTCATGCTGACCACCGGATAGAGACCCGGCCGCTGCACGTCCGCCATGATGTCAATACCCTCATGGCCCCGCTTTCCGCCGTAGCTTCGCTCCGCCATCCAGGTGTTTACATAGCTGGTGGTAAGCTTTGGATCCAGTGCGGAATCTGGCACCGGGAAATACTGGATCTCCCCGGCCACCTGCCTTTGAAGCGCCTTACATGCTTCCGAGAGATCTTCTTCCTCCAGTTCCTTAGAAAAGAACTTTGCACGGAAGGGTTCATCCTCCATTTCCACCGGATCCCAGAAAGAATTCTGGCCCGTCTCATACAGGCTTTGCACAGAAAGCACCGTAAAGAGGGCCAGAAGAAGAATTGCAAGTATATATTTTCCAGGATGGCGCATAAGGATAGAACTCCTTTTTTTGCACTATATGCGGGAAAACATTTTTTATGTCTCTTTCCAGGGGCGTTTTCTGCCAAGCCATCCTTGTTCCGCCCAGTATCGCTGGTCGATATCCGCCTCTTTCTTGCGCCGCTGGAAGATCCGCATGATGTGGAAGCGGATCCAGACGCCAGGAGAAGGAAAGATCTTCCCGGGATCTCTCTGGATCCTGGAGGCGATCTGTTCCAGCTTCTCCCTCATCTCATCCTTCTTCTTCTCATCTGCCTCCTCCAGCGTATCCCAGGGAAGTGCCACGCCATAGGTGTAGATCCGGGAGACACCCCACCAGCGCAGGCTGTCCCGGATATCCCTGATGGCGCTTCTCATTCCCGCTCCCGCAGCCGTGGCGATGCACACCGCCTGCTTCAGGAACATGGACCCTTCCGGGCGATGGACCATCCACCGGTAACCATAGTGATCCAGAAGCGCCTTCATCTGCCCGCTGGTATGATAGACAAACACCGGCGTAGTGAAGATCAGAAGATCCGCCTCATCTATCATCCCGGTGATCCGCTTCAGATAGATCAGATAGTCCGGGCAGTGTTCCTCCCCTTCCCGGATACATCTGGCACAGCCGCGGCAGAATTCCGGCATATCCTTTGGCAGAAAGATCTCCTGCACCTGGTCTTCCTCTCCGGCGATCCGGTCGATCAAAGCACGGCCGATGGTGTATGATTTCCCCTTTTTCATTGTTGCGTTTATCATCAGTATGTTCATTGCTGTCTCCCCTTTATGTCATTTTGGTACACCCCAAAAGTCAATTTAGGACGTAGCCTTTTTGCATTTTACTACGTCCTCAATTGAATAAAAATTTACATTTTCTCTGCGATGGCTTTGATAAATTCCTCGCTGTTGAGCACCGTCGGATTCTCCAGCGTGGTGATCAGCGCCAGGTCCTTGGTCATCTTTCCGCTCTCGATGGTATCAATGGTGGCCTGCTCCAGACGGTCCGCGAAATCCTGCAGCTCCTGGTTCCCGTCCAGCTCGCCGCGCTTACGCAGCGCTCCGCTCCAGGCAAAAATGGTGGCCACGGAGTTGGTGGAGGTCTCTTCCCCCTTCAGATGTTTGTAATAATGGCGCTGCACCGTCCCGTGAGCCGCCTCGTATTCATAATACCCGTCCGGGGACACCAGCACGGAGGTCATCATGGCCAGAGAACCAAAGGCGGATGAGATCATGTCGCTCATCACATCTCCGTCGTAATTCTTGCAGGCCCAGATGTAACCGCCCTTGGATTTCATCACGCGGGCTACCGCGTCGTCGATCAGGGTGTAGAAATACTCGATTCCGGCGGCTTCAAACTTCTCCGCGAATTCCGCATCATAAATCTCCTGGAAAATGTCCTTGAAGGTGTGGTCGTATTTCTTGGAAATGGTATCCTTGGTTGCGAACCACAGATCCTGCTTTGTATCCAGCGCGTAAGTAAAGCAGCTTCTGGCAAAGCTTTCAATGGATGCGTTCAGGTTGTGCATGCCCTGGATGATCCCCGGGCCCTGGAACTCATGGATCAGTTCTCTTTGTTCCGTTCCGTCCGCTGCAGTGTAGACAAGCTCTGCCTTTCCCGCTCCCGGGATCTTCATCTCCGTTCCCTTGTAAACGTCGCCGTATGCATGTCTTGCGATGGTGATGGGCTTCTCCCAGTTTTTTACACAGGGCTCGATGCCTTTTACCACAATGGGTGCCCGGAACACGGTGCCGTCCAGGATCGCCCGGATGGTCCCGTTGGGGCTCTTCCACATTTCCTTCAGGTCGTACTCCTCCATCCGCGCCGCGTTGGGAGTGATGGTGGCACATTTCACCGCCACTTTATGTTTCTTGGTTGCATTGGCCGAATCGATGGTCACCTGGTCGTTGGTCTCGTTGCGGTGCTCCAGTCCCAGATCATAATACTCGGTATTCAGCTCGATAAACGGCTCCAGAAGATTGTCCTTGATCATCTTCCAGAGGATCCGGGTCATCTCGTCCCCATCCATCTCCACGATCGGGTTTGTCATTTTGATTTTTGCCATTCGCTTTCTTCCTCCTGTTTATTCCGCAGATTTTCCATTGCCTTTCGAATATGCCGGTCTGCCAGGGCTTCCGCCCGTCCGGCGTCCTTGTTCCGGATGGCTTCCAGGATTTCCCTGTGCTCCTCCACAGACTTGACCGCCCGGTCCTGTTCCTCCACTGACAAGGTCCTCGCCATCTTCACATATTTATGGAAATCCGATAATACATGTTCCAGTATACGACTATTTGACGCTTCATACAAGATTTTATGAAATTTTC
>NZ_DBGCJQ010000097.1:0-10553 GCF_048354975.1 Massilistercora timonensis
ACCTTGCAAGGCTGATCCTGGAGCAGGAGAAGGGGTATGTGAAGGTGGATTCCAGGCCAGGAGAAGGAAGCACATTTTCCGTGTTCCTGCCCCTTGCGCGTAAGGAGAAGTAAAGGGATGGGAGAAGTTCTGACAGAAATGTAAGAATTTCCCATCCCTTTTGTCATAGGATTGTCAGGAGCGGATGGTATACTGGAAGGCAGAAAGGATAACAGGGAAATGGAGATACTGAAAGTTCAGGGACTTAAGAAAAGATTTACAGACAGAGGGGAAGGAGAACCGGTGCTTTCCGGGGCAAGTTTTAGGCTGGAGGAAGGGACGTTTACGGCCCTTACCGGGATCTCCGGCGCGGGCAAGACAACCCTCATCCATCTGCTGGCGGGTCTGCAGGAACCGGATGAGGGGCAGGTGTTTCTTCTGGGCCGGGACCTGGGGGAGATGAAGGAAGAGGAAAGGACTCTGTTCCGGCGCAGGCATATCAGCCTGGTGCTCCAGGAGGGAGCGCTTCTTCCGGGGCTTACGGTGGAGGAAAATATCCTTCTTCCCATGGCCATGGACACAGGCCGGCTGGTGGAGGAAGAGCGGCTGGAGCAGATCCTGGAGGCTCTTGGCCTTACCCGGCTTCGCAGGCGGTTCCCGGCCAGGCTCTCCGGCGGGGAGCGGCAGCGGGTGGTGCTGGGGCGGGCCCTTCTCTCGGACGCGGAGATCATTCTGGCGGACGAACCCTGCGCCCGGCTGGACCGGAGGCAGTCTCTGGAGATCATGGGACTTCTGAGGGAGTGCGCCGGCACCTGGAACCGGACGGTGCTGATGGCAACTCACGATCTGGATCTGGCCCAGATCTGTGATCAGATCCTGGTGCTCCGGGACGGACAGATATTTCCCTGGTAGGTGACAGGTATGGGAATCTTATGGAAAGTGACAACAAAAGAGATTCGGCAGAAACCGGCCCGGTTCGCAGTGCTGGTGCTGGGGATGACGGCGGCGGTCTTTCTCATCACGGTGATGACCATCTTCTCTACCTCCTGCCTGCAGGCCATGATCCGGCAGGAGATCGAGGAAAACGGGCCTTACGAGGCGGTGTTCCACAACCTGACAGGGGAGCAGGCGCAAAGGCTGGAGGAAAACGGGCGGATCCGTAAGATGTGGAGGCTTGCGGAATGCCCCCGGGACTCTGGCAGCATAGGGGATGGAGAGGAAGGAGAGGACCTGCAGGGGCGGGTGTGCTGCGGGGTGACTTACCGCCACCGGACCCACGGAATTTTTAAAGAAGTAAATGAACTGGGGGCGGAGATCGACATGGACCCGCTTCCGGAGGAAGAGCGGGAGATCGTGTTCTCCCGGAGAAACCTTACGGTTATTTCCAGTTATGATATTACCTTCAACAATAAGCTGCTGAGCTATTACGGGCTCAATGCCTCTGAGGTGAAGGCGGGATCCGCCTGGGCTATTGGGATGATCGATTTTGTGATCACCATTTTCGCGGCGGTGATCCTCTATTACGTGGTGATCTCTGGCATGGAGGAGAAGCTTAAGACAGTGGGGCTTCTGGACGGGATCGGGATCTCGGACGGGCAGAAGCGCCTCTATATCTACGGGGAAAACCTGCTGGCCGGGGCGCTGGCGGTTCCCCTGGGGATGGGCCTTGGACTGCTGGCGCTTTTTCTCTCCTGCCGGGAGTTAAATGAGCGGTTCCTGCCGACTTATGACCTGGAGCTTGCTGTCAGCCCGCTGTGGCTGGGGGCGGTTCTGGCAGGAAGCGGGGCGGTGATCCTCTGCTCTGCCTCCGGCCTCTACGCCAGGGCGAGGAAGGAGCGGATCCTGGATCTTGTCAGCGGTTATGACCGGGAGGAGGAAGTGAACCGGACCACGGTGCTTCTGCGGGCGAAACGGCATTTCTTCAAGGCGGAAACTCTGCTGGCGGCCAAGAATGTGATCCTGAACCACAGGAATTACGGGGTGTCCTGTGCTTTGCTGGTGATTTCCCTGTGCGTGTTCCTGAACGGGATGACGTACGTCCGGGGGCTGGCGGCTTCTTATGAGGAGGGGCAGGATTATCCCAGGGTATCCCTGTGGGCGAAGACGGAGACGGGCGGCGCCGGTACAGACGGCGGAGCTGCAAAGGAAGAGACGCTGGAAGAACTGGCTGGGAGGATCGAAAGCCTGGAGGGAGTGGCTCAGGTGTCCGTGGTGAAAGAGGCGGAGGACTACAATGCAACAGAGGGATTGTCTTTTGCAGAGATCAAAGCCTATCTGGAGGAACTTCACGTCCGGCGGAATGTGGATCTCTATGAGTCGGATCATTTTGACGCCCGGGAGAAGGAACTGCAGGCGCAGCTGGCCCTCTGCTATCTGGTGCGGGTCGTGGGGGTGGATGAAGCCACCTTCCGGCGGTATCTCCGTTACGGGGAGGAACAGGGGAAGCTGGCCCGGTCCGGGGCGAGGGCAGAAGACCTGGGGATCCTGGTGGGAGCGGAGAGAGCTCCCTATGAGGAGAACACATTTCCGCTGATGATCCAGGGGGAATTAAAGGAACTTCCGCTGGCCCTCATTCTCCTGCCCGGCGAGCATGAGGAAATGCTGCGCTCAGAGTATCTTAAGACGGCGGCGCAGGCGGAAGCTGCCTCGGATTTCTTCTATACGGAGGGGGACAGTATCCTTTACGTGCCCATGGACACCTTTGACCAGTTGTTTGGGGCGGAACAGAAAGGAACGGTCTGCCTGGAGATCGCCCTTGACCGGGATGTGACAAAAACCGGGGAGGTCCGGCGGGCGGATCTAAATGAAGTGGTATATCCCGGGAATGCCCCCAGGCGGGCAGGAGAGGAAGAAAAGATCCGGGAGGAGATCGAGGCGCTGGCGCAAGAGATGGGGCTTGGCGGACTGGAAGTTGTAAGCTTTGCGGAGGAATACCAGCAGTCCTTCTTCGTAGGCGGCAAAGGCCTTCATCTTATGCTGGTGGCGGCCCTGGTGAGCGCCTGCTCTCTGGCGGCGCTTCTGGTGGTGCTGCAAAAAGACGCGGCTTCTCTCCGGAGACGGCGCAGGGAATTTGCCCTCTTGCAGACCATCGGTATGACCAGGAGAAGAGTTTTGAAAATGCTGATCCTGGAGCATTTCTTATATGCCCTGGCAGGGCTTGGATTTGGGATCCCGGTCAGTCTCTTTATCCTGACCGGCTTATACAGCGACGGGGGTGCGCCCCAGATGACGTCATCTATGGATGTGCCCTGGGACCTGGTGGCAGGCCAGGCGGTGATGACGGCGTGCGTGGTGATCCTGCCTCTTATCTTCCTGCTGCGGGAGATGAAGAACCTGGATCTGGTGGAGACTATACGGAGGGAGGAATAGATGATGACAGAACCAGTAAGAAAGAAAACAGGGCAGGTGGGAAAACCCTGTCTGAATATAGAAGGGCTGCGGGCGCAGAAGATCTGCAAGACCTATG
Source organism: Massilistercora timonensis (assembly GCF_048354975.1). Classification (NCBI taxonomy): domain Bacteria; kingdom Bacillati; phylum Bacillota; class Clostridia; order Eubacteriales; genus Massilistercora; species Massilistercora timonensis. The sequence continues at coordinate 3,446 of NZ_DBGCJQ010000097.1, forward strand.
GGACCCAGGAAAATCCGGTCTACGCGCTGAAAGAGACCAGCTTCCAGATCCCAAAAGGCCAGTTCGCGGCCATCCTGGGACCCTCCGGGTGCGGGAAATCTACCCTGCTCCACGTGCTGGGCGGCATAGAAGAGCCGGACGGAGGAAGCGTGTGGATCAAAGGGAAGGATCTGTACCAGATGGAGCGGAGCAAACGGGCGGTCTTTCGCAGGCGCAGCATTGGGATGGTGTACCAGTCCATTTTCCTTCTTCCCGCGCTGAACATTGAGGAAAATATCATCCTGCCCCTGCTTCTGGACGGGCGCAGAGCAAAGGAGAAACAGTTGCTGGGGCTATTGCGGGAGACCGGACTGGAAGCAAAACGGGAAGCCCTTCCCAGTCAGCTCTCCGGCGGGCAGCAGCAGCGGGCCGCCATCGCCAGGGCGCTTGTTATGTCCCCTTCGGTGCTGCTGGCCGACGAGCCCACCGGGAACCTGGATAAGGCCAACCGGAACGGGGTGATGGAACTCTTCCGGCGGCTGAATGACATTTACCAGGTGACCATCCTGATGGTGACCCATGACGAAGAGCTGGCAAGGCAGTGCGACCGGATCCTGTATATGGAGGATGGACAGATCATACGAGACCGGGAATTGTAAAACGCAATTGAGGACGTAGCCTTTTGCAAAAAGGCTACGTCCTCAATTGCGTTTTACCCTGTACCCAAATGAAGAATGGGGTGTACCCAAATGCATTTTGCCCTGTACCTTTTTGACAAGTCAGCCATTGTAGGGACAAGCTTGAGGTGGTATAATAGAGGAACGTAATCTGGTCTGTGGGGACAGGCCAAGTTGGATGTCAGAAAATACATAAGAGAGATGAGAGGGACGGATTATGACGAAGAAGTTGAATTTTCGACAGTCGCTGGTGATCGCCAGCATGCTATTTGGACTTTTCTTTGGAGCGGGGAACCTGATCTTCCCGGTTTCCATGGGGCAGCTTGCCGGCGCGGATGTGTGGCAGGCGTCGGCGGGATTCCTTCTGACCGGCGTGGGGCTTCCCATCCTTGGCGTGGCGGCTCTGGGTATCAGCCGGGAGAACGGGCTTCTGGAACTGAGTAGCCGGATCGGGAGGGGGTACGGTATGTTCTTTACTTGTGCCCTGTATCTGACCATCGGTCCTTTCTTCGCCATTCCAAGATGTGCCACGGTATCCTTTACCATCGGGCCTGGGACGGTGCTTTCTCCGCAGGGCCAGACGCTGGCCCTGGGGATCTTCTCCTTTGCCTTTTTCGCGGTGGCCCTGTTTCTTGCCCTGCGGCCGGGGGAGATCCTGACCTGGGTGGGAAAGGTGCTGACGCCGTTATTCCTGGTGCTGCTGGGGGTGCTGGTGCTGCGGGCTCTGACGGCTCCCATGGGAGAGATCAGCGAGATCGCGCCCCAGGGCGCTTATGCTTCCGGCGCGTTTTTCAAGGGCTTCCTGGAGGGGTATAATACCATGGACGCGCTGGCAGGCCTTGCCTTTGGCATTATCGTCATCAATGTGATCCGCACTCTTGGAGTGGAGGAGCCGGAAGATATCGCAGTGAGCACGGTGAAAGCGGGTGTATTTACCGCCATCATCATGTCCGCCATCTATCTTCTGATCACCGTTGTGGGGACCCAGAGCCGGGGCGTATTCCCGGCGGCGGCAAACGGCGGGGACGCGCTGGTCCAGATCTCGGAATATTATTTTGGCAGTGTCGGGATCGTGATCCTGGCGCTGATCGGAACGGTGGCCTGTCTGAAGACGGCGGTGGGGCTGATTACCAGCTGCGGCGCCACCTTTGAGAAAATGTTTCCATCCGGCCCGTCCTACCGGGTGTGGGCTGTGATCTTCGCGGTGGTGTCTTTTGTGATCGCCAACGCGGGACTGAACGCCATCATCGCCTACTCGGTGCCGGTGCTGATGTTCCTGTATCCGCTGGCGGTGGCTCTGATCCTTCTGACCTTGTTTGGCAAGGCCTTTGGAAATGACAGGATCGTGTACCGCTGGGTGATCGGATTCACTCTGATCGCGGCGCTGGTGGATTTCTTCAATGCCCTGCCGGAAGGGACCGCAAGGTTCCTGCACATCACCGGCGCGGCCCAGGCGGCCAGAGATCTGTTGCCTCTGGGAGACCTGGGATTTGGCTGGCTGTGTCCGGGAGCAGTGGGACTGGTCATCGGACTGATCCTCCATAAGAGGAGAGAGGCGCAGGAGGCAAAGAAGTAAGGAGGACTTATGCGGGAGATCAGATGCCCCAAGTGCGGGGAAGTATTTCAGGTGGATGAATCCGGCTACGCGGCGATCGTGAAGCAGGTGCGGGATAAAGAGTTTGAGAAAGAGATCCGGGAACGGGAGGCTCAGTTCCGCCAGGAGAAGCAGGCGGCGGAAGAGCTGGCCCGGACGAAGACGGAGCAGAAGCTAAGCGGACAGATCAGCAGCCAGGAGACCCGGATCCGGGAACTGGAGACCAAACTCCAGGCAGAGAAGGACGCCCGGGATCTGGAGATCCAGAAGGCTGCGGCGGAAAAGGAGCGGGAGCTGGCGCAGCGGATCGCAGCCAAGGATCAGGAGCTTGCCGAGCGGGACGCCAGGATCCAGAAGCTGCGCTCCCAGATGGATTCCGAGGAGAAGGAGAGCCAGTTAAAGGAGCAGTCCCTGAAGGAGAAATATGAGGAACAGCTGAAGATGAAGGACGAGCTGGTGGCGTATTATAAGGATTTCAAGGCCCGCCAGTCCACCAAGATGGTGGGAGAGAGCCTGGAGATCCACTGTGAGACCGAGTTCAACAAGCTGCGGGCTACCGGATTTCAGCATGCCTACTTTGAGAAAGATAATGACGCCAGAAGCGGGAGCAAAGGGGATTACATTTACCGGGAGACGGACCCGGAGGGAGTGGAATTCATCTCCATCATGTTTGAGATGAAAAATGAGATGGACGAGACGGCCACCAAGAAGAAAAATGAGGATTTCTTAAAGGAGCTGGACAAGGACCGCCGGGAGAAAAACTGCGAGTACGCGGTGCTGGTGTCCCTCCTGGAGCCGGACAGCGAGCTTTACAACCAGGGGATCGTGGACATGTCCCACCGGTATCCCAAGATGTACGTGATCCGGCCCCAGTTCTTTATTCCCATCATCACCATTCTTCGCAACGCGGCCACCAACGCTCTGGATTACCGGAGGCAGCTGGAGGTGGTGAGGAACCAGAATATCGACATTTCCCATTTTGAGGAAGATATGAATGACTTCAAGGAGAAGTTCGCCCGGAACCTCCGGATCGCCAGCGAGCGGTTCCAGAAGGCCATCGACGAGATCGACAAGACCATCGATCATCTCCAGAAGACCAAGGAGGCGCTGCTGTCCTCGGAGAATAACCTGCGGCTTGCCAACAACAAGGCGGAGGATCTGACCATCAAGCGGCTGACCCGGAAGAATCCCACCATGGCAGCCAAGTTTGCAGAGCTGGAAGAGAGAAAGAGACAGGAAGGAACAGAAGAGTAAGGATGAGAGTCAATCGGAAGGAATTAAAACAACAGGCCAGGAGATCCCTGAAGCAGCATTACTGGATCTTCGTGGTCCTCTGCCTGGCGGCAGGTTATATCGGAGCGGAATCCTTTGGAGGCCTGGAGCTGATCACCATGGCTTCCGAGGGAGAACTGACTGCGGAAGTGTCCACCGGCATGGTGCCGGAGACGCCGGATATGAGCACCGCCATCGCGGAGGCGATCATGGGGGAGGACGAAAAGAGCCGGGAGACTTCCCAGGCTCTGGTGCAGGAGGCAAAAGACGATCAGGGGAGCAACGCAGTGCTTGGCAGGACCAGAGGTGTGTTTGCCGAGGCGGTCAACCGGATCGAGTCGGGGGCCATGATCGCCACGGTGATCATGGCGGTGCGCTCAGTGGTGGATTCCACGGAAGCCATGCTGATCCTCTTTATTGTGGTCAGTCTGGTGCTGGCATTCCTGGTGTGGTTTTTCTTCATCAATATGTTTACCGTGATCATGAGGCGGTTTTTCCTGGAGGGACGGACCTATGAGAAGGTGTCTCCCCAGAGACTTTTGTTTCTGCTCCGGGTGAAACGGTGGGTGCGGGTGTCCTGCACCATGTTCGCGGCCTCCTTTTTCCAGTTCCTGTGGAGCCTGACCCTTATCGGAGGCGTGATCAAGCGGTATTCCTATTTCCTGGTGCCCTATATCGCGGCGGAGAATCCGGATGTGCGGGCTCTGGAGGCAGTGACCCTGTCCCGGAGGATGATGCGGGGGCACAAGTGGGAATGCTTCCTGATGGAAATGAGTTTCCTGGGATGGGTGATCTTAGGAGGCGCCACCCTGGGGATCTCAGAGATCTTTTATTCCAACCCCTATCGGATGGCCGCTTATGCGGAATACTATGTCCGGGTCCGGGAAACCTACAAGAAGGAAGAGGGGGAAAAGGCAGAGCTGTTAAATGATCCCTATCTCTTTGAGAAGCCGGACCTGGGCACTGTGGTGGAGACCTACAGCGACCTGATTTACCTTCTGGACGAAGAGCAGGTCCAGAAGAAGAAAAGCGGAAGCCTTACGGAGGCGCTGGCGGATTTCTTCGGGGTTACTTTATTCTACAGCGCCAACGAGCGGGAATATGAGGAGCGGGTGAAGCGCAGGATCCGGCTTGCTTCTCTGCAGGATGTGATCAGCGGGAAGGCCTATCCCATCCGGATGTCCGCTATTCCGGAGTACGAGAAGCGGAGCCGGATCGAGATGATCAACTATTTCCGCAGATATTCGGTGTGGTCGCTGATCCTGATGTTTTTCGCCTTTTCTTTCATCGGCTGGCTTTGGGAAGTAAGCCTCCATCTGATCTCAGACGGAGTGTTTGTCAACCGGGGTGTGCTCCATGGTCCCTGGCTGCCTATCTACGGCTGCGGCGGCGTGCTGATCCTGGTGGCGCTGAACCGGCTTAGGGCCAGGCCGTTGCTGGAATTTGGGGCTATCGTGGTCTTGTGCGGCTGCGTGGAGTATTTTTCCTCCCTGTACCTGGAAATAGCCCATAATGGCCAGCGCTGGTGGGATTACAGCGGATATTTCCTGAACCTGAACGGCAGGATCTGCGCGGAAGGGCTTCTGGTATTCGGTCTGGGAGGCCTGGCCATCGTCTATGTGCTGGCCCCCATCCTGGACAATCAGGTCCGCAGGATCCCGGGGAAAGCCCTGGTGCCCGTAAGTCTTGCGCTGGCGGCGGTATTCGTGGGGGATCTTGCCTACTCCAGCGTACACCCGAATGAAGGGAAAGGGATCACCGACTATCAGAAGGCAGAGACAGAGGAAGAAGGAGAGACGGAAGATGCGGTATTATCTTGCGCCCATGGAAGGGGTCACTACCGATATTTATCGGGCCGCCTATCATAAATATTTCCGGCCGATGGAGAAATATTTCACCCCCTTTTTAGTACCTCACAGCAAGAAGGGGTTCAGCGCCCGGGAGATGCGGGAGATCGACCCGGGACGGAACGAGGGGATGAACCTGATCCCTCAGATCATGAGCAATCAGGCCGGTGACTGCCTGCGCACCATGAAGAAGCTGAAAGACCTGGGATACCAGGAGATAAACCTGAATTTTGGCTGCCCTTCCAGGACGGTGGTGTCCAAGAACCGGGGAGCGGGATTCCTGGCAGACCCGGAGGCGCTTGACCAGTTCCTGGAGGAGGTGTTCGCCCACGGGGATCAGAAGATCTCGGTGAAGACCCGCCTGGGGAAATATCACCCGGAGGAATTTGAAGAGATCCTTGCTGTCTATAACCGGTATCCGCTGGAAGAGCTGATCCTTCACCCCAGGACCCAGCAGGATTTCTATCAGGGAAGGGTGAACCTGGAGGCTTACGCCTATGCCAGGGAGCACAGCCGGAATCCCCTCTGCTACAATGGGGATATCCGCTGCGCATCGGATGGAAAGCGTCTGAGGGAGCAATTTCCCGGGACGGACACGGTCATGCTGGGCCGTGGCGTGATCGCCAATCCCGCCCTTGTGGAACAGATGGAAGGAAGGGCAGGGGAAGAGCTGGATAGAGAGCGGCTGAAAGCTTTTCTTGAGGAGATCTGCAAGGGGTATCAGGAGCTGGGGGCCGGAGGACGGCCGGTGCTCTTCAAGATGAAGGAACTGTGGGCATATCTTATCGGGTTGTTCCCGGAGAGCCAAAAGCAGGCGAAAAAGATCCGGAAATCCGGCAGTCTGGCGGAATATCAGGCGGCGGTGGAGGAAGTTTTTGCTTTACATTCCCCGCGGGCTGCCCTATAATTCAGAGAGAAGGAAAAAAGAAGGAGGGCTCCGGTATGGAAGACCAGAAACAAAAAGTTTATGACGCGCTGGACAAGCAGAAGATCAAATATGAAGTGGTAGAGCACGAACCGGTATATACAATGGAAGATATGGACCGGCTGGGTCTTCCGGAGAAGGGAACGCTGTGCAAGAACCTGTTTCTGCGGGACGCCAAGGGGAAACGGCATTTCCTGGTGACCTGCGAGGAGAGCAAGAAGGTGGACTTAAAAAGCCTGGGACGGCAGCTGGGAGCGGGCAACTTAAGCTTTGCCTCTGAGGACCGGCTGGAGAAGTACCTGGGTGTGAAGCAGGGCGGGGTAACTCCTTTTGGCCTTATGAACGATACAGACCACGCGGTGGAGTTTTTCATCGACAAAGACCTGACAAGATGCAAGAGCCTGGGTATTCATCCCCTGGAAAATACAGCCACTGTGTTCCTGTCTTTTAAAGACCTGGATAAATTCCTGTGGAACCTGGACGTGGACGTGGTAAAGATCAAACTATAGATAAGAAATGAAAGAGAAGAGACGGCTTTTTGACGGGAAAGGTCGTCTCTTTTTCGTGGATCTGACATTTTTATACTTTTTTAATTGCATGTTTCGGTCAGGGGAAGTAGAATGGTAGGAGCAATGAATGAAAGTGAGGAAGACTATGAGTCAGGAATATAGAATGCCCGAAGGCGGGCAGGAATCATATGGAAAGAGGCTCTGGCACCTGTGGAGCCCCCTGATCCTGAAGATGGCCATCGGATTTGGTGTGTCCGTCCTTGCGGCGGGAGCCTTCTCCATTATCTTTATGGCCAAAAATACGG
>NZ_DBGCJQ010000098.1:0-6201 GCF_048354975.1 Massilistercora timonensis
GGGAGACAGGTCCAGGATCAGTCCCATCCGGCTGGGGATCCCCTTGAAATACCAGATGTGTGATACCGGAGCCGCCAGGGCGATATGGCCCATCCGCTCCCGGCGCACGCTGGACTTGGTCACTTCCACGCCGCAGCGGTCGCACACAACGCCTTTATAACGGATCTTCTTATATTTTCCACAATGACACTCCCAGTCCTTGCTGGGTCCGAAGATACGCTCACAGAACAGACCGTCCTTCTCCGGCTTCAAGGTCCTGTAGTTGATGGTCTCCGGCTTGGTAACCTCGCCTCTGGACCACTCCAGGATCTTCTCAGGTGATGCCAAACCGATCTTGATCGCGTCAAAGGTCATTGGCTGATATGTTTGTTCCCTGTTATTTTCTGGCATACTGGCACCCCTTCCTATTCATTGTCTGAATCATTATACGCGAAGTCATCAGTTTCCTCAAATTCGATCTCAAAATCTTCCTCATCAGGCTCTTCTTCCACGTCTACCAGCTGTTCATCCTGGAATTCCTGCTCGGTATAACCGTGCTCGCCCAGGTTGTCCTCTCTGCCGTATTTCCGGTCGCCCTCGATCAGGGAGCGGAAATCGGTCTCGCCCATATCCACGGTCTCCATGATCTCCACTTCTGTGTTGTCGTCACGCAGCACGCGCACATCCAGACCAAGGGACTGCAGCTCTTTCAAGAGTACCTTGAAGGATTCCGGGATACCCGGTTCCGGGATGTTCTCGCCTTTAATGATGGCTTCGTAAGTCTTCACACGTCCTACTACATCGTCAGATTTCACCGTCAGGATCTCCTGCAGCGTGTAGGAAGCGCCGTAGGCCTCCAGGGCCCATACTTCCATCTCTCCGAAACGCTGACCGCCGAACTGGGCTTTTCCTCCCAGCGGCTGCTGGGTAACCAGTGAGTACGGTCCCGTGGAACGGGCATGGATCTTATCGTCTACCAGGTGATGGAGCTTCAGGTAATGCATGTGTCCGATGGTAACCGGGCTGTCGAAGAACTCTCCGGTACGTCCGTCTCTTAAGCGCACTTTTCCGTCTCTGGAGATGGGAACGCCCTTCCACAGCTTCCTGTGGTCGCGGTTGTCATAGAGATACTGCATCACTTCCGGAAGCAGCTCTTCCTTATGCTTGGCCTCAAACTCTTCCCAGCTTAAGTTTACATAATCGTTGGCAAGATCCAGGGTGTCCATGATATCATTCTCATCCGCCCCGTCAAAGACCGGTGTGGAGATATTGAATCCCAGAGCCTTTGCCGCCAGGGACAGATGGATCTCCAGCACCTGCCCGATATTCATACGGGAAGGTACGCCCAGCGGGTTCAGCACGATGTCCAGCGGCCGTCCGTTCGGCAGGAACGGCATATCCTCCACCGGCAGCACCCGGGATACAACACCCTTGTTTCCGTGACGTCCGGCCATCTTGTCACCCACAGAGATCTTTCTCTTCTGTGCAATGTAGATGCGCACGGATTCATTGACGCCCGGAGACAGCTCGTCGCCGTTCTCTCTTGTAAATACTTTGGCGTCTACCACGATACCATATTCTCCATGAGGCACCTTGAGGGAGGTGTCTCTTACTTCTCTTGCCTTCTCGCCGAAGATGGCCCGAAGGAGCCGCTCTTCCGCGGTCAGCTCGGTCTCGCCCTTAGGCGTTACCTTACCTACCAGGATATCTCCTGCGCGCACCTCTGCGCCGATGCGGATGATTCCTCTCTCATCCAGGTTCTTGAGGGCGTCGTCGCCCACACCCGGGATATCACGGGTGATCTCTTCCGGTCCCAGCTTGGTGTCACGGGCTTCCGCCTCGTACTCCTCGATGTGGACAGATGTATAGACATCGTCCTGCACCAGTCTCTCGCTTAACAGAACCGCGTCCTCGTAGTTATAACCTTCCCAGGTCATAAAGCCGATCAGCGGGTTCTTGCCAAGGGCCATCTCTCCGTTAGAGGTGGAAGGACCGTCCGCGATCACGTCGCCGGCCTTCACCTGATCGCCCTTGAAGACGATGGGCCGCTGGTTGTAGCAGTTGCTCTGGTTACTGCGGACGAATTTCGCCAGCTTATATTTCTTCAGGCTGCCGTCCGTCTGACGGATATGGATCTCAGTAGAGGCAGAACGCTCTACCACGCCGTCGGCCTCGGCCACTACGCACACGCCGGAGTCCACGGCCGCCTTTTCTTCCATACCTGTTCCAACCACCGGCGCCTCTGTCATAAGAAGCGGCACGGCCTGACGCTGCATGTTGGAACCCATCAGGGCACGGTTGGCGTCGTCATTTTCCAGGAAGGGGATGAGGGCCGTTGCCACGGAGAATACCATCTTCGGGGAAACGTCCATGTAATCGAACATGCTGCGCTCATACTCCTGAGTCTCTTCCCGGTAACGACCGGATACGTTCTTACGGATGAAATGACCTTCCTCGTCCAGAGGCTCGTTGGCCTGAGCCACGTGGTAATTGTCTTCCTCATCCGCCGTCATATATACAACTTCATCGGTAACCACCGGATTCTCCGGGTCAGAGTGATCGATCTTGCGGTACGGAGCCTCCACGAATCCGTACTGGTTGATCCTGGCGTAGCAGGCCAGGGAGTTGATCAGTCCGATGTTGGGTCCTTCCGGGGTCTCAATGGGACACATTCTTCCGTAGTGGGAATAGTGTACGTCACGCACCTCGAATCCGGCCCGGTCTCTGGAAAGACCTCCCGGTCCAAGGGCGGAGAGACGTCTCTTGTGGGTCAGCTCGCCCAGCGGGTTGTTCTGATCCATGAACTGGGACAGCTGGGAGGATCCGAAGAATTCCTTCACCGCAGCGGTCACCGGTTTGATGTTGATCAGGGACTGGGGAGAGATCCCCTCCAGGTCCTGAGTGGTCATACGCTCCCGGACTACTCTCTCCAGACGGGACAGTCCGATCCGGTACTGGTTCTGCAACAGCTCGCCTACCGCGCGGATCCGGCGGTTGCCCAGGTGGTCGATGTCATCGTCGTTGCCCAGTCCGTACTCCAGGTGCATATTATAGTTAATGGAAGCAAGAATATCTTCCTTGGTAATGTGCTTGGGGATCAGATCGTGGATATCTCTGCGGATCGCATTTTTCAGCTCCTCGATATCTCCTGCTGTCTCCTCCAGAAGGCCGGACAGTACCGGATAGTATACCAGCTCTGTCACGCCCACTTCCTTGGGGTCGATATCAACCACAGACCGAAGGTCCACCATCATGTTGGAGAGCACCTTGATATTGCGCTCCTCATCCGGACGCTGGATCCATACAAAGGGAACCGCCGCGTACTGGATGGTATCCGCCAGCTCTCTGGTCACCTTGGTCCCGGCTTCCGCCAGCACTTCGCCGGTCAGAGGACTCACCACATCCTCCGCCAGTACATGGCCTGCGATCCGGTTGCGGAACATAAGCTTCTTATTAAATTTATACCGGCCCACTTTGGCCAGGTCGTACCGTCTGGGATCAAAGAACATGCTGGTGATCAGGCTCTCCGCACTGTCCACTGCCAGCGGCTCGCCCGGACGGATCTTCTTATACAGCTCCAGAAGACCTTCCTGATAATTCGTGGCAGCGTCTTTTTCGAAGCTTGCCATGATCTTCGGCTCTTCTCCGAACAATTCCAGGATCTCTGTGTTCGTGCCGATTCCAAGGGCACGGATCAGTACCGTGATAGGCACCTTCCTGGTTCTGTCTACACGTACATAAAAAACGTCATTGGAGTCGGTCTCATATTCCAGCCACGCGCCCCGGTTGGGGATCACGGTACAGGAATACAGCTTTTTACCCAGCTTGTCATGGGCAATCCCATAGTAAATGCCCGGGGAACGCACAAGCTGACTTACAATGACACGCTCCGCGCCATTGATCACAAAGGTTCCCGTGCTGGTCATCAGCGGCAGATCGCCCATAAAGATCTCATGCTCGTTGATCTCATCCGTCTCCTTGTTGTGGAGTCTTACCTTTACTTTCAGAGGCGCCGCATAGGTGGCGTCACGCTCCTTGCATTCCTCGATCGAGTACTTTACGTCATCCTCACACAAGGTAAAGTCAACGAACTCCAGGCTCAGATGCCCGCTGTAGTCAGCGATGGGAGAAATGTCATCAAATACTTCTTTTAATCCTTCGTCCAGGAACCACTGGTAGGAATCCTTCTGGACTTCGATCAAATTAGGCATCTGAAGAACTTCTTTTTGCCTGGAATAGCTCATGCGTGAACTTTTTCCGCTTTTGATAGGACGAATTCTGTTTTTCTCCATATTGACGTTTCACTCCTCATTTATTTTTTTGTGGGCTGCGTCGATGTCCCAAAAACATTGCAAAATACAGTAAAAACAGCTCTTGTAAACTCTTTTTTTCACAACATTATGGCATGGCTTTTCACAATAAGTGCATTTTTAACTATAGCACAAAACTTTTCGGCTTGTCAACGTTTTTTCAGAGAAAGTTGAGAGAAATTCTCAGATGATAAATATAGATGAAAGAATCTATTACCTTTTGAATAAATCCGAATGTGTCCCGGTCCTGATCAATTCCAGAAAATCGTCTTTATATCGGTAGATCAACAGCCAGTCAGGAGTTATATGGCACTCTCTGTATCCCGTATAATCTCCCGACAGACCATGATCTTTATATTGCCAGGGAAGTGCTGCCGGTTTTGCCAAAATTGCAACCGCTGTCTTTAGCAGTTCCATGTTCAGCCCTCTCTTTTTACATTTTTTATAGTCCTTTTTAAATTGTCCCGAATCCCTAATCTTCAATTATATCGTCCTCCAAACTTTTCCACAGTTCATCCAGAGAGTCAAAACACTCTCCACCTCCATTTTCCATTTCCCGCATCGCCTTTATCGTCTCTTCATTTGGGATTCCATCCCCGGCAGTCACAATTTTCTGCAAAAATGCGATCACATATCGAATCTGATAATCCGGTACTGCCTCCAGCAACTGCATTGCCATCTCTCTGTCGCTCATTTTTCACACCTCCTTTCCCCTATCACTCTTTTTATCAGAATAGCACAGATAGCAAACCCCGGCTACCCTTTTATATACTTGAGATTATAATACTTCAGATTATAACTTTACTCCACAATGAGCTGCTCCGCCAGCTCCCCCATAACCTCCGCCGCCCGGGCCAGATCCTCATATTCCGTATACTCCTCCGGGCAATGGCTCCTTCCCGCCCGGCTGGGCGCAAAGAGCATCACCGCCGGGGCTGCTTTCGCCATCTCCTGGGCGTCATGGCCGGCGCCGCTTGGCAGATACCGGTAAGAGTAACCCCTCTCACGGCAGCTCTCTTCCAGAACCCCCAGCATCTCCCGGCTCATGGGCGTAGGATCGGTCATAAGCTTGGTCTCTATCTCATAGCTTCCGCCAATCTTCTTTGTCTCCCGCTCCAGAGCTTCCCGCAGGTTGTCCGCGATCCTGCAGATATGTCCATTGTCCATAGAGCGGATGTCCACCGTAAACTCCACCCGCTCCGCCACGATGTTCATACCTCCGGGGACTGTATGGATGTAGCCCACCGTCGCTACCGTCCCCTCTCCTTCTTCTCTTGCCCAGTCCGGGATCCTGGCCATAACCTTGGCCGCCGCCTCCGCCGCATCATGGCGCATCTCCATGGGCGTGGTCCCGGCGTGATCCGCACGGCCCAGGACAGATGCCGCGTATCTCTGGATCCCCACGATGCCTTCCACCAGTCCCAGTTCAACCCCCTCTACATCCAGCACCGGCCCCTGCTCGATGTGGATCTCCAGGAACGCGCCAATGGAACCTTCCGGCCATGCCGCCTCCCCGATCTTCTCCGGGTCAAGCCCATAGGCTTTCATAGCCTCATAGATGGAGATCCCCTTCGTATCTCTATAGTTATGGCAATATGCCTGATCCCGTTCCCCCAGCATGGCTCCGGACCCAAAGTAGCCGGTGCCGAAGCGCACGCCCTCCTCATCGCAGAATCCCACAACCACCAGGTCCCGCTTTGGGCTGATCCCCTTCTCCCGGAGGGACCTTGCTATCTCAACGGCGCAGACCACCCCGGCGATCCCGTCATAATCGCCGCCCTGCATCACCGAATCATAATGAGATCCCATCATCACGCAGGGAAGCGCCGGATCTTCTCCCCGCCATACCCCGATCACATTGCCGACAGCATCCTCTCTCGCTTCCAGTCCCGCTTCTTCCATGATCTTCTTC
>NZ_DBGCJQ010000099.1:0-6606 GCF_048354975.1 Massilistercora timonensis
ACGGCGCGGAGCCGCTGGTGCGTACCAAAGACGGGGAGAAACCGCTCTCCATCGCCATTGACGAGCTGAACCAGGGGAAGGTTACGATCGTTGGGGAAGACGAAGAATAAGGAACCTAAGGAAACAAGAGGCAGATGCCGGCAGGTATCTGCCTTTCTTCTAAGAAGAAGGAGGAAGGAATGAATCTACTTTTTATCTCCCTGGGCTGTGACAAGAATCTGGTGGATTCTGAAGTCATGCTGGGGATCCTGGATGAGAAGGGCTGGTCCATTGTGGACGACGAGGCTCAGGCAGATGTGATCGTGATCAACACCTGCTGTTTCATCCACGACGCCAAGGAAGAAAGTATCGAGACCATCCTGGAGATGGCGGAATATAAGAAAGAAGGAAGGCTGAAGGCCCTGATCGTCACCGGCTGCCTGGCGCAGCGGTACCAGCGGGAGATCCTGGAGGAGATCCCGGAGGTGGATGCGGTCCTTGGGACCACTTCCTATGATAAGATCGCCGAGGCTATTGAGAAGGCGCTGGCAGAAGGGGGTGTGCTGCAGGTGGACGATCTCAGCGCCCTGCCGCTGCCGGAGGCGAAGCGCCTGGTGACCACCGGCGGGCATTATGCTTACCTGAAGATCGCCGAGGGCTGTGACAAGCACTGTACTTACTGTATTATCCCCAAACTGCGTGGAAATTACCGCAGCGTTCCCATGGAACGCCTGGTGAAGGAAGCGGAAGATCTGGCAAAACAAGGAGTGAAGGAACTGATCCTGGTGGCCCAGGAGACCACGGTGTACGGCCAGGATCTGTACGGGGAGAAATCCCTGCCCCGGCTTTTGCGGGAACTGTGCAAGATCCAGGGGATCTGGTGGATCCGGCTTCTCTACTGTTATCCGGAAGAAGTAGATGAAGAACTGATCCGGGTGATGAAAGAAGAGCCAAAGATCTGCCACTACATCGATCTTCCCATCCAGCATGCCTCTGACGAGATCCTGAAGAGGATGGGACGGCGCACGTCCCGGGCGGAGCTGGTGGAGATCATCGGGAAGCTGCGGGAGGCTATCCCGGACATTGCCATCCGGACAACCCTGATCACCGGGTTCCCGGGAGAGACAAAAGAGCAGCAGGAAGAACTGATGGATTTTGTAGACCAGATGGAATTTGACCGGCTGGGAGTATTTACCTACTCCCCGGAGGAGGATACGCCGGCTGCCCGGATGCCGGATCAGATCCCGGAAGAGGTGAAGGAAGACCGCAAGGCCCAGCTGATGGAGTTGCAGCAGGAGATCGCTTTTGACCGGGCGGAGCAGATGAAGGGACGGGAAATGCTGGTCCTGATCGAGGGCAAGGTGGCCGATGAGAACGCTTATGTGGGACGGACCTATATGGACGCCCCCGGGGTGGACGGCCTGATCTTTGTCCAGACAGAAGAGGAACTGATGACCGGAGACTTTGTAAAGGTAAAAGTGACCGGCGCATTGGAATATGATTTGATAGGAGAGGTGTTAAGATGAATCTGCCAAATAAGTTAACTGTACTGCGGGTGATCATGGTGCCCTTTTTCGTGTTTTTCATGCTGACGGACGCAGGAGGCGCGGCCAATAAGTGGATCGCCCTGGTCTTGTTCTGTGTGGCCAGCCTGACGGATATGCTGGACGGACATATCGCCAGGTCCCGGAATCTGGTGACCAACTTTGGAAAGTTTATGGATCCCCTGGCGGACAAGCTTCTGGTGTGTTCGGCCATGATCTGTATGATCCCCGACGGCACCCTTGCCGCCTGGTTTGTCATCGTGATCATTGCCCGGGAGTTTATCATCAGCGGGTTCCGTCTGGTGGCTTCTGACGCAGGGATCGTGATCGCCGCCAGTTACTGGGGCAAGTTCAAAACCGTTTCCCAGATGTTTATGATCATAGTGCTGATCGCAGATCTGGGCGGAGTGTTTGACGTGATCGGAACGGTGCTCATCTGGCTGTCCCTGGTACTGACTGTGGTATCCCTGGTGGATTATGTGGCGAAAAATGTACAGGTGCTTACCAAGGGAGGCATGTAAAAGATGACGGTAGAACTGATCTCTGTAGGGACTGAGATCCTGTTGGGAAATATTGTGAACACCAACGCTGCTTACCTGGCGGAGCGCTGCGCGCTCCTTGGGCTGTCCTGTTATCATCAGAGCGTGGTGGGGGACAACGAAGAGCGGCTGGAGGAAGAATTAAGAAGGGCCCTGTCCCGGTCTGATATTGTGATCTTAAGCGGAGGCCTGGGGCCTACCAAAGACGACCTTACCAAGGAAGTGACGGCAAAGGTCTTCGGCCGGGAACTGAGAGAAGACCCCCATACCAGAGAAAGGATCCAGGAATATTTCGACCGCAGCGGGCGCAAGCTTACCGCCAACAACTGGAAGCAGGCGCTGGTGCCGGAGGGCGCCACTGTAGTGGACAATTACAACGGGACCGCCCCGGGACTGATCCTGGAGGGAGACGTGGAGGAAGGGAAGGGCAGGACTGCCATCCTTCTGCCAGGTCCTCCCAATGAGATCCGGCCCATGTTTGAGCGGGATATCGCACCGTATTTAAACCGGCGGGAACCGGAGGGGATCTACTCTCATATGATCAAGATCTGCGGGATGGGAGAGAGCCAGGTGGAGGATCAGGTCACGGATCTGATGGAACAGGCCAATCCCACGCTGGCTCCCTACGCCAAGACCGGGGAGGTGCATCTGAGGATCACCGCCAGGGCGGCGGGCGAGGAGCAGGCGGAAGCGCTGATCCGGCCGGTGGAAGAGGAGCTGTACCGGAGATTCGGGAACCGCATCTTTACCAACCGGGAAGAGGTGACGCTGGAGGAGGATCTGGTGAAAATGCTGGAGAAGCGGCACATGACCCTGACTACGGCGGAGTCCTGTACAGCCGGGCTTCTTGCCGGGCGGATCATGAATGTGCCCGGAGCTTCCGGGGTATATCGGGAAGGGTACATCACCTATTCCAATGAAGCCAAGGAAAAGCTTCTGGGGGTACGCCATGAGACCCTGCAGGCTCACGGCGCGGTAAGTCCTGAGACGGCTCGGGAGATGGCGGAAGGCGCGGCGGCCCACGCAGAAGCGCAGGCGGCGCTTTCTGTGACAGGGATCGCGGGACCGGACGGAGGAACTAAGGAGAAGCCGGTAGGTCTGGTGTATATTGGCTGCTGCGTTGGCGGGAATACCCGGACAGTTATGTGTCATTTTACCGGAAACCGGGCGAAGAACCGGGAATATGCGGTGGTGAACGCCCTGACGATCCTCCGGGAGGAACTGTTGAGACAAGATTCAGAATAAGGAGAGAAAAGCGATGGAGATCAGACTGCTGAGCCAGCAGGAATTATTGCCGGCCCTTCATCTTGTGTGGGAGGTGTTCGCCCGGGATGTGGCGCCCTCCTGGACGCCGGAGGGAGTGGGAGAGTTCCAGAAGTTTATCAAATATGAGAATATAGCCCCCTTGTTTGAGCGCAAAGAACAGATCTTCTTTGGCGCCTTTGACGGCGGACAGATGACGGGGGTGATCGCAGTGGGGTCAGACGGTCTGATCAGCCTGTTTTTTGTAAGGAAGTCCTGGCAGCGTAAAGGAATCGGGAAACTGCTGTTCCAGACGGTGTACAATTACGGTGTGCAGCAGCTCTGTGTGCGGGAGATCCGGGTGCATGCCACACCAGAAGCGGTTCCTGCCTATGAGCGGATGGGGATGCACGTGGACGGACCGGAGAGCCTGGAAAATGGGATTCCCTCTGTGCCCATGTCTGTAATTGCCAGTGCGGGGCTGGTGCAGCCGGTACGGGCAAAATCCCGGGTTCCGGTGATCGCGGCTGTGGTGGCGGCAGGCCTTTTGGTGGCGCTGATCCTGATAGGCGGCGTGTTCCTGATCCGAAACATTTACCAGGGGATCCAGGAGCGGGTCCAGGACTCCCAGGTCTGGGAGCAGCCGGAAGAGGGGCAGGAAGATTTCTTCGACATCCCAGGGGATGGCAGCGACGGCTGGGACGGCAGCGATGGCTGGGACGGAGGAGGCGAGGACTCCCAGATCAGCGGCCTGGATGGAGTCCCTGCTTATGAGGCGACAGATCTTTCCTATGAGATCCGGGAAGAGAGCTATGAGTTTACCGATACGGAGAAACAGTCTACCCTGATCCAGTTCCAGATCCCCTATCCGGTGCTGGAGGGACTGGATCCTGCAGTAGAGACCAAGGTAAATGAAGCCATCAGGGACTGTGCCCTTGCCAAGGTGGAGGAGCTTTATACCAGCCCCACGGAGGAGATCAAGGAGCGGGTGCTGACGGAACAGACCCCGGTCCTGGCAAGCACAGGAAGCTATAAGATCTGTTTCGCAGGGAAGGATTTTATCAGTATCGCCTTCGAGGATCAGAGTTATGAAGGAAGCATGGATGTGGTCAACATGGATCTCAGGACCATCAACATCAGTCTTCAGGATGGGAAGGTCTACCAGGTAGAGGATATCGTGAAGCTGGATGAGGCCTTTGTGGCGGACTGGCTGGAAGTTATGCGGGAAGAAGCAGACAACGACGGGTTCCTGGAAGAGGCGGATCCAAAGGAACTGATCCAGGCGCTGAAGGGCCAGGATGAGAGCGGGGTGTACACCCCTAATTTCTTCGTGGACAGCCAGGGAGTGGAGATCGGATTCGACCTGAACTATCCGGAAGGAGACGCAAACGACCTGGGCTATATCTGGGTCACGGCGCCCTATTCTTTCCAGGAGGTCCAGGAGTTTTCCACGGACAGTGAATTCTGGGATCTGATCCAGATGGACTAGAGAGACAAAAGGGAGGGATGAACCTATGGTGATTCGTGTGCTGGAGAAAGAAGAGATCCACGGGGCGCTTTGCCTGGCGGCGGGGATCTTTAACGGGCTGGAGCAGGAGGACGAGATCTTAAGACAGGCAGAAGAAGAGAATCTGATCCTGGCCGGCTGTTTTGGGGACGGACCGGCGGCCGGGCTCCTGGGATGGGGCATGGCAGACAGCGGAGGCCAGATCCTGTTCGTATTTGTGCGAGAGGAGCATCGCAGGCACGGGATGGGAACAGCCATCGTGGATATGCTCCGTCAGGTGTGCAGCCAGAAGTTCGCGGTGCTGCGGATCACTGCACAGGCGCCTCAGGAGATAGTGCCGTTTCTCACAAAGTGCGGCCTGCGGGTGTACGCGCCACAGCGCCAGGAGAACGGGAGAACCTTTTTCCCCATGGAGGATATGCTCTCCCCGGTGGAGTTAAAGCCTCACAAAAATGGATTTCGCATGGGGCTGATCATCGGCGGGGTCTGTGTGGCGGTGCTGGTACTGTGTCTGCTGATCTTCCTTCTTGGAAAGAAAGTGGTGGGGGAAGTGGAATCCCTTCAGGAAGTGCAGCGTCAGGAAGAGCGGCAGAAAGAGATCCCTGACGAGCCGGAGACGGAAGTCCTTCCGGGCTATGAGGAAGAAGATCCGGCAGAGGAATCCCCGGCAGAGGATGAGGGGATCGATGATATCCCGGCTTATGTCGCCTCAGACGTAAGCTATCAGATGACGGAAGAGAACTATAAAGAGAAGGAGGCCAGGGAAGAGGCTACCATTGATTATGATATCGATTATCCCCAGGTGTCAGGCCTGCCCTCCGGGAAGGATCAAGAAGTAAACCAGATCCTGAAAGACGCCGCCATGGGCAACGCCAATACCTATTACCTGAATCCCACCCAGGAGATCCAGGATTTCCTGGCAGAGCAGGAGGAGCTTTATCTGGGAAGCCAGGTGAAGTACCGGGTTACCTATATGGATGACCGGCTGCTGTGCGTGATCTATGAGGACCATTATTTCACCGGTTCTGTCTATGGGGAATATCTGGCCCTGCGCACCCGGGTCATTGATCTTGAGACGGCTGAGGTCTACGATGTCCAGGATGTGCTCCGTGCGGACGAAACATTTGTAGATCTGTGGCGGGCGAAGATCAAAGAGAAGGATCCGGACAACTATCCGGCGGCGGAACTCTCCGATGAAGCCTTCCTGGGGACCATGACCGGGGAGATCATCGACGGCCGGTATTTCGCCAATCTGGTCCTTGCCGGAGACGGCCTGAGAGTAGGATTTACCTACGCTTTCCGCAGCGAGGACGACATGCGCCTGTCCCGGGGATGGGTAACGGCGGAGTTCACAGAGGAAGAGCTGGAGCCCTACAGGCAGGACAGCCGGATGTGGGAATTGTTCCAGCCTGGGGAAAACTAGTAATTGACGAATAAATAAATCTGTGAGAAAATAAAAAGTGGTATGGTGTTAAAGTTCTAACAACCTTTACGACAGAAAAGATTCATAGTTGAAAGGAGTTTAAAAATGATTTATTCACACGAAGTAGAAATGATGTGTCCGGTAGCGCAGGGCGCGAATCACGGACCAGCTCCGATCCCGGAAGAGGCAAAATGGGTACAGGCAAAGGAGATCAAGGACATTTCCGGTTTTACCCACGGTGTAGGCTGGTGCGCACCGCAGCAGGGAGCATGTAAGCTCACCCTGAATGTAAAAGACGGGATCATTCAGGAGGCTCTGGTAGAGACGCTGGGATGTTCTGGAATGACCCACTCCGCAGCCATGGCTTCTGAG